>JAQBOS010000222.1 GCA_028287925.1 Mucilaginibacter sp.
AAATTAATCCATGTTTGGTTTGGTAGGGCTCAATTATCGGATCTACACAATGATAAACGCTCAATGTTGGATTTAGCAGTTTATGAAGTGTTGGAAGCGTGAAATTATAGGAGTTTATATAGATGTAATTAGTGATGTTCAAATCTTTGATCACTTTCTTTACCCGCGAACCAACTATCCACTCATTAAAGCTCAATGCCATCCGGTAAAATTTACCTTCGGGCAGCATATTGATTGATGGGACAGGGGGGGAGATAATGATTTTTAAATTAGGGTTCTCCGTTTCAATAATACTGTTTGATGACGAGAAAAAATGCGGGCGCCTTGTTTTAAATTCCGGGGTGTTTTTGAATTTAATATAGTCAAACCAGGTATACGGCCTGTCTACATAATAAACAAAGTTATCTTCTGCCAGGTGCTTGGCCATTGTATAATTGGTCGATTCCAATCTGCCATCAAATTGCATTTGCGAGAAAATGATAATATTCTGATTCTTGAGGCTCATGTAAAATAACAGGGGGATTTATTTATCAAAAAGCATTATATCTATTATAATTTTGTATTTCTTGCTTTATACTTAGCAATGAAGGTAGCTATTAATGCCTTTGTTTCAACAAATCCCATTTTTAATATTCCAAACATTGTAAAGTTCAGATACTTTCTAAGTACCCAGTATCCATAAATTACTCCGGCTAAAAACGTAAATATTGATGCGACCGCCACGGCATATAAACTGTGGAAAAAATAGATTCCCACAAAATCGCCCACAACATTTACAACCAGCATAATTACCACCTTAATCATATTGATTTTGGGTTTATTAAGCATATCGAGCGTTATTCCGAAAAAACGGTCGACCGGTAGTAATAAGGCGAAACACATAAAAATACGGAATATATTAGCGGCATTTGTATTAAGATATTGATGACCGCCTAAAAGATTGATTATCAGGTCGGCAAAAAGGATAGAAGCCAATGATACCGGTATTATTAAGATTGTTAAGATCCCTGCATATTTTTTAAGTATGTAAGTAATATAGTTTTTATCATCACGGTTTACCGCTGCTGACATAGCAGGCATGGCCGTTGCAATGAAGCTTCGGAGTGGAATTTCTATTACCTCCATTAATCGCTGGGGTAAGTAATAAATGCCCACAAATGCAGGATTGATAAACATAAACTTTATAATAAAATTATCAGAGCTTCTGAGTAAGTAAGAGCTTACAGAGGTGCCTATGCTAAATTTTCCAAAGTTGGCCAGTTGTTTAATACAATCCCAGCTTCTATTACTGATTGACATGAATTTTGCCCATCCGGTAAAAATTGATACCAGGCTGGTTATTACAACTGATAAAAAATAAGCATATATAATTACCTGGAAAGTGGCCTGGTGTAATATCATTAATGTGATAATGACTAATAAAAAACAGCCCTGCCAAATTAACTGCAGAAGAAAAATACGGTCGAAACGCTCTTCGGCCTGCAGGATCCATAAAGCAACGCTCGATGGTAAGGTGCTAAAGTAAATTATAGCAAACCATTTTATAGTAATTTCGGTAGTATGGTGCCCATGGTAAAAAATAAAGGCAATAAAGCTGAAAAAGCCTAATGCGGCGGTAATGACAAAGCCTAAAAACCAGGTTGATCCTGCAACGGTTTCTGCCTGATCCTTACTTGCGCCTGCATAAAATTTAACTAATGAGGTTTGCAGGAAACCACTGCGGGTTAAGTTAGCCAGCGTAAAGGTTATTAAAAAGAATGACCAATCGCCAAAATCTTCCACACTCATACTGCGGGCAAGCAATGATATAGTAACCATGCCTACAACCGGCATAACTGCATTACTTGCTAATGAAAGGGTATGTTTGTTTATTAACTTTTTTACGATGGACATTATATTTTTCCCCAACTGTTGGTTTCGAAGTTGTATTTTTTGATTACACGGGCAGGGTTACCTACCGCAACAGAAAATTGGGGTATATCTTTTGTTACTACGCTGCCGGCGCCTATTATAGCATGTTTGCCAATGGTTACACCAGCGGTTATTACACAATTTGCTCCAATCCACACATCATCTTCAATGGTTATTTGTTTAGTTACCACTTTTTGCATCCGTGGAGGCAAGGTAACATCCTCATATGCATGATTTAGGCCTGATATAACTATGTTTTGAGCAAGCATAACATAGTTACCTAATTTAACGGGCCCAATAATTACATTGCTTAATCCAACGCCCGCGTTGTTTCCAATAAAAACATCGCCAACACCGTTGTTTATAGTAGCAAAGTCTTCAACAATACTGTTAGCGCCTATTTCAAATTTATTAAATGGAAACAGGTCCATCCGGGTATTAAATCTTATAATGGTGTTTTTGCCTTTTTTATGGATAAAAGGATTAACAAACCACCTCACCCATAACCTTGGCCTGGCCTGGCCATGGGGGATTATAAGCCAGTGTGCAATTTTTTTTAACTTGGGATTTGATTTAATAGTTGATAGTAATGACATTTACTTTTTTAATTATTCATCATATTAAATTAACCCGTAATTGCAGATTGTAACTGGTTTTTTTGCTTATCCAGCCGCATTGTAACGTTTATTATAGCCATGGCTAAATAAAATAATATATTGGTGGGGTATTGTACGAATGCCTGCTGCGGATAGTTACCAATATCAAGTGCGAAAATTATTAAAACCATTGCCATGCAATAGGTTTTTAGCTCAGGGTCCTTAATAATGTAGTAATAATAAATGCCTCTCTGCAGTATTATAAAATTAAATATACAAAAAAGTAATAGCCCTATCCAGCCCATTTCTACAGCCACCCTTACATAGCCGCTATCCGGCGGAAATTTAGCCAGGTAGGAATTTGGCGAAAACCGTTGCCCCCAAATACCAACCGACCCCAGGCCGCCGCCAATAGGATGCGACAGAATGTAAGGCTTAATTCTTCGTTGATTTTCGGCACGAACATTAAAAGATGCATCCTTTGACGGGTTAAATGCTGTTTGAAAACGCACCAGGCTTGGATTTGAAGTGGGGACCTTAATTAAAACTGCCAAAATGAAGCCTGCACCCAGTACAAATACCAAAATCTTCCTATTAAATTTTAAGATAGCAAGCAGGCCGATTGCCGCAGGGATTAAAACATATGATGCTCTTGTTCCTGAATAAAGCATTACCGTAAGGTAAAAACACATCAAACAAACAAGTATTACTTTTTTATAGGTGCGGATATTGGTAAACAATAACGAAAGGCATAGTAACGAGGCTGCAACCATGTTGTATGCAAAAACTACCGGATCAGAAAAGATCCCGAATTTGCGCATGTGCCCATAAATAAACAGCAGGCTAATGCGGAGCGGCTCGGCATTTAGCCATTTGGTTTCAAAGTTAAAAAAGCCAAAATTTTCTTGCTGAAAAGCTGATAAGGCAGCCAAGAGCTCAAGGATCAATAAAACCTTAAACAAGAGCTTAATATAACCTTTGGAACGGATCTGAAAAACAAATACAAAGTACAAAAGCATTAAGAAAGCAATAGTACGTACCGTATAAACCCATGCTAAAACTGATGAAGCTACAGGATTAATTGCCTCCAGCAGGTTATAAACCAGCCATGCCAGGATGAAATAACTAATTGGATCTTTAAAATAATCCCAATTTTTTTCATTTTTTTGTTTGATAAAAAAACCCAGGATTAGCAAATAAGTTAACACGTCCATTACCAGTCCGACAGGTGTATCAGGAGGAACCTGGCTTAAAATGAGTTGGTAATTAATAAAAAAAGAAGCTATTATGAAAAGGATAATGCCGAATTTAGGATAGGCCACAACGGCATACAAAAGCGGTAAGCCAATAATCATGATCAGGATAAATATTCCTATTGCGGCACCTTGAGTAGCTATCAAAAAGCTTATAAGTAACGAGGTAAATAACAGGAATATTAGTACAGCAGGTTTCGAAAATTTGTGAATGACTATGTTTTCCCAAATAGATTTTTTAGATGCACTATTTCTGATCCGGTCACTTGACATTTATAATGAAGGTAATAAATATTAAAGAAATAGAATTTTGACAAACCAGGCAAAAATGCTTACAAATGCAACCGTAACAGCCACGTAATAGCATTTCCTCTGCAATGGACTTAGCTCTTTTAAAGGATCATCTACTATTCGGGGAGGCTCAAATTCCATAGTTTAAAAGGTATATAAAATAATTGAAAATGAACTGTTATGGCTGATAGTAAACTATTTTTTGCTATTTTTTGATGGGCCGATAACGGTGGCTTTATTCAGGATCCACCCGCCAAATTTGTTGTTTAATGATTTTAAATAATCAAGATATTGGTTGTGCGATCCTGTAACACTCCTGTTGGCTTCAAAAATAGCCACTGTTTTATTTGCAAATAATATCCACTCTTTGGCCTTATTTAATGCATCAAGCGGCGGCAGATCAATCAAGATTATATCATACCTTGACCTTAGCACATCAAATTCATTTTGAATTTGCTTTTCATCATTAATTTCAAGCAAAGTAATATCACCCCCGCGATTACCCAAAACACTTATTTTGTTGTTATCCCTTTCAATGTATGATGTGTTCCTGAAATAATCTTCTACAAATAATGTAGGTTGTATATTCCGGGTAAGGGTAGGATTATCAAAGTTGCCGTCAATTAACAACACCCTTTTATTAATGGAAGAGTATGCGAAGGCTAAGCTTATTGCAATAAGCGATTTACCCTCATGTTTACCTAAGCTTGTTATGGCCAAAACTTTCTCACCCTTTAATTCCTGGTCAATTTCAAACCTAACCGAGCGCAGCAATTCTTTAAATTGCTTCATTTTATTCCTGTTCTCAACATCCCACAGTTTTCTCAGATCGGGTTTTGGCCCTTTTATCATATTTAATGAACCCAGCATTGGTAATTGTGTGCGGGCAACCAGGTTGGCCGGCTCCTTAACACTGTCATCCAGGTAAAATAAAATAAATAATACCACCAGGCACAAAAACAGGCTAACCAATCCGCTAAGTACTATCAGCAACATTTTTTTAGTAGGTTGAGCTATATCGGGCGTGGCCTTCTCAATCTGCATGAGCTTTATAGAAAAGTTTGATTGAAGATTAAGCGCATTATACCTGTTCAGCACATCCAGGTATTCCTTGCTTGCTATATCTATATCGTACTCATATGTTTTTACGGTTGCGTCAAATGGTACTAACCGGGCAAATTTTGCATTAAGATTGTTCAGCTCCCTGTCGATTGATTTTACGCTGTACTTGGCAAGATCTCTCGCCACTTCAAGCGTTTGTTTTTGAACCACCAGGTTTTCTTTTCCAACCAACGGATTAACCAAATACTTATCAGATGTTTTTTGGAGCTGGCTAACCAGCTCGCTTTGCAATGAATCAATACTTGATTTGTACTTTGGATTAAAACCGCTATGAACATATTCATCAGTAAGCGTATGCAATTGCTCTTGTGTGCTTGCAATTTCAGCGTTATAAGGATTTACAGTTGATTCAATGTACTTCCTGTCTTTAGGATCAAACTTTGCATTTATGTTTTGAAGAGCACCTTCATTAGCTGAGAGCGTTTTTTCGTTTTCCAGTTTTTTATCTGTGTAGGCTAATATTTGTGCAAAAATAGATTTGGATTGATCTTCAAGGTTTAGAATGCCGTTCTTAATCTTATACTGCTGTAGCTCCTCTTTCTTTTGGTTAAGCGAGTTTCTTTTTTCATCCAGTAAATTTGAAAGGAATGATACCGCGTTTGATTCATTCTTTTTAATGTTTACAGTGTAATATTCAATAAATTCCTGGCAAAGTGTATTCACCGCGAATGCCGATAGCTGAGGGTTTTCAGAAGTAAAGCTTACCGATATAAAGTCACTTTCCTCATCACGTACAATCTCCAAATATTTCCTTAACGAGCGTTCGTCATAATGCATGGAAATGAGCAGCTGGTTTAGGCCGTTCTCATCCTTATTGTATAATGATAAGGGCTCTGCGTTTAGCAGCTTAGCTCTAAACACTACCAGGGCATGTTGAATAGCCGCAGGGCTTAAGTTCTTGAAATCGTGATTCAGCGCCCTAAAAGGTGTATTACTGCTCAGATCGTGAATGATGAGCTGATAGGAAACCTGGTCTATTAGCTTTTTTAGTTTGATGATCTCCATCAAATTGCTAAACTCCCTGTTTATCTGGTCGGCCTGGGCATTTGGGTTATTATCCTTATCTAATAAATGGCTTGAAGCATCAACAATACCCGTAGCAATTTGAGTGTGGGAAACATATTCATCGGGCAAATTTTTGACAAGAAAATACGATGCAGTTACCGTTGCTAAAACAATGACAATAATTACGTATTTATATTTACCTAAAAGTTTAAAATATGAAGATATTTCCATTAATCTATTTAATGCTTTCCAACTTGTCCCCTATAAGCTCTTCAAGATTAGTTTTGGCGGTAAAAACATTTAACTCAGCCTGTATCCTAAATGAATTTTGATTGTAAAGGTTGTTTAACGATTCATTGTAAGTTTGAAACGGTGTTTCCCCTTTTTCAAAAGTGTACTTAAGATTTTTTGTTGCGGTTTGGGCATTTGTAACAGCGGTTACCTTATTTCTTAAATCTGCCTGTGCTGCTAAATAAGCAAAATAAAAGCGTTTTATCTGTGCCTCCAGTGTCAGGTTATATTCCTGTTGCTGATATTCGGCAATTTTTACTGATTCCCTCGCATTGTGAATAGTATATGGCCTTTCAAAAAGCGAACCCAGGCTAACAGAAGCTACCAGCTGATAGCCTTTAAAAATGGTTGGCGTAGTTAAATTGATAGAATTTTGCGGACTATAAATATATGATGCGCTGAATGCTTCGAGCCAGCCGAAACTAGCCTGGTGAAAAGTGCTTCGTGCAATTTCAACCTGCTTTTGTTTTACCTTGGCTTCAGGATAGTTCTTTTTAGCGGCTGCTACAAGTTTTTCAAGGTATTCGTATGACAGATCTTTAAAAATGGTTTCCTGTGCATATAAATTACTGGCCAAAACTGAAATAAATAACGAGAGGCAAATAATTCTAAATTTCTTATTCATTTTTTTACACTTTTTCTTTCTGAAAAACTGCCGGCACCGTTCTTATAAGGATCTTCCAATCAAGCCAAAAAGAATAATTTTGCGCGTAAAAATTGTCTAATTTCTTTCTTTCACGTTCAGACATATCCGCTTTACCCCGTTTGGTTATCTGCCATAAACCGGTTAACCCGGCCGGTCCCAAAAAACGCATTGACCACTCATTTGATGTTAGCATTTCTGCCTCATAAACCGGTAGTGGCCTATTGCCAACTAATGACATATCTCCCCGTAAAATATTGAATAATTGAGGGAGCTCGTCGAGGCTCGAATTTCGTAAAAATTTACCAAGTTTGGTAACACGGGGGTCGTCTTTAATCTTAACAAATGCGGCTTTTGTGCCTCCATCCTCATTTGCATACTGATTTTGTGTTGATAACTCAATTAGTAGCTTATCCGCATCGGTGCGCATTGATCTGAATTTATAGAAATCAAATACTTTGTAACCTGTGCCAACACGCTTGCTTTTGTAAAGAACAGGGCCTTTTGAGCCTAATTTAATAGCAATAACAACAGCCAGCATAACGGGGGAGAGCACGAGAATCATGCAACTGGAAATAAACAGGTCCATAAAACGTTTGCCTACCGGTGTTTTGTAAGTTATATCAACTTCTTTCGAAATTTCAATCAGCTTGGGTTTTATTAATTTAAACTTTACCAAAAAATTCAACCGCTCGCGCAGGTCTGACATTGAAAAAGGATAAATATAAAAATCATGCACCTTTAATTGCATGGCGCTCAATTTTAACGATTTGTCATTTGACAAGGAGATTAATACAATGATCATCCCGTTAAAAAGGAAATTAGCTTTTAACCGTTCAACCAATGCAAAACATTGGCCTTGTTCATCTACTTCTAATAAAATAATTTCGGGCAGTGTTAAAATTGACTGATTGCCTAAATACTCTTCAAGTTGTGAAAGATGATTGTTATGGGTGATTTGAAAATAAGGGTTAAGCTCATTTGCTACTAAATCCTTTAACTCTAAACCTGCATATGCTATTTTGGTATGTGAACCTGCATTCTCATTCCATTCAGTTGCTATGGGATTCGTCATAAATGCTTAGTACTTGATTAATAGCTGATTTTAAAGAAGTAGGATTAAATGGTTTTGGCATATAAGCATCTACTTGAAAAGGCATGTTACTAACCTGGGTATCCAAATCATGAGCTGCAGAAAGCATTATTATAGGAATATCGCGGAAAAGCCCGCTTATTTTAACGTTTTTAATAAATGATTGCCCATCAAAATAAGGCATTTGTAAGTCGGATATAATTAACTCGGGGATATTGCCATCCTCTAACCACGAAAAAGCATCAATTCCATTATTCCTAACAACTATATCGTAATCTTTTGAGAGAATAAAATTTAGAAGCTTCAAAATACTTAAGTCATCATCAACAATCAGTATTCTTTTTTTCATGTGCTAATCGGGTGCTATAAATTTCACTTGATTACGTATTTTTTAACGAAAAGGTTTAGTAAACAACAATTTAAACGCATTACTTGTTTTAAAACAACACAGTCAAAACGTAATTATTAAGCCTAATAGTTTACTTTTTTACTTTCAACTCTATAAAAATACTTAATTGATAATAAACTTTAGACAATTATTTAAGAATTTTTAACACCAACATTATGAACTACATAGCCCTTGTTTTAGCTGCTTTTTGCTGATTTTTATCTTACCCGGGGGTGAAAAATATGCGAATTCATAATTATATCCAGATCCCAGAATGAAATTTTACCGACAAAAGGAAAACTTGCAATACTTGCTGTATAGTGATCATTTAGGGCAAAACTCCTAATTAACCAGTTGTTATTTGAGGCAATAATACCGGGTTTTATAAGATAAGATCCATCAAGGACAGGGATTAGTTTAAGGTCGGTATCCAGGCCCTGGGCTGTTGCCTTGGTTAGTGCTTCTTTACGGGTCCACAACCTAAAAAAACGATCTATAGAATCAGTTTCATTTATATAATTTATTTCAGCAGCACTGAAATTATCAGCTAAAACTTCTTTAAATCCAAACGGCTTGTTTATAAACTCAATATCTGCGCCAATTGCTGAATCTGAAACAGCCAGTAATATTGCGTCGCCTGAGTGGGAGAGGTTGTATTGTAAATTTAATTGATTTGTGGTTTTTATATATGGCTTATTGTTTTCTCCTGCCCCAAATTCAACCGTTGCAGGGATTTGGTTTAAATATTTCCCAAAAATGTGCCGCAGGGCGCCGCGGCTTATAATAAACCGGTTACGGTCTTTTAACTGGTAATACCGGTTAGCCCGGGCTATTTCATCAGGTGTCAATATTGGTAAAAAATCATCAATTAGTGATGAGTTTGAGCTTACCCCAATTTTCCATACATCAATATGATTACCTATGTTAAAGCTGCATGCTGAAGGATTAAGCCAGGCTACATCAGTTAAATATTGATTAATTACTGTAATTGACCCCATAATTATTTGAATGAAGGCAATTTACTTTTTTACCGCATCATCCAAACATTTTTGTAATACCTGGGCAAATATTTTATCATTCGGGGCCTTAAATATGGTGTTGTGTTCGCCTGGAATGCGATGAATATTAACCCCTTTAAGGGCATAGGGTTTCCATCCTAAAAATTCAAAATCATCCATATAAAAAGTCCGGTTTTCAGCTCTGAAAACTTCTACAGTAATATTATAAGGCTTTAGCTGGTATAATTTTTCGGCATAGTTATTCATCTCATCAATTTTGTTTGAATAACCAAAAAAGCCTTCCTGTTTCTGTTCTTTGCCATATTTTAATCTCCACCAGGCCCGCTTTAATCTGCGCTTTAATGATACCTGCTTGTCTGATATGGTATCTTTAATGCCATTTGCAGATGAAAAGGCATACTTCATTTTATCTTTGAAAAACCTGCCTCTTTTTAATATTTTAACCAATGGCGGGTCATAGTGAGGAGAGCGGTAGGCATAGGTGTCAAACATTGCCAAAATTTTAACCTCTTTACCCATGGCCTCAAATTGCTTAGCCATTTCAAAGGCAATAATGCCACCGAATGAGTAGCCTGCCAAAGCATAAGGACCGGTAGGGTTTTGCTGCAATATGGCATTTATGTAATGCGAAGCAATCTCCTGGATACTTTCCAAAGGGTCCTCAACGCCATCAAGGCCTTTTGCCTGTAAACCAAATACAGGCTGATCAGGTGACATATTCATGGCTAACGTATTAAACAACAATACGTTTAACCCGGCCCCGTGAACCATGTACAATGGCATTTTATTACCTTTTGGTTTAATAGGAACCAAAGAATCCCAGGTTATGGATTTGCCATCCATTTCGAGCATTAGCGCCAGTTTTTCAACAGTTGATGTTTCAAATAATGCGGCTAATGGTAAACGTTTTCCTGTTTCCTTTTCAATCCGGGTCATTACCTGCACCGCAATTAGTGAATGTCCGCCTAACTCAAAAAAGTTATCGTAAACACCAATTTTCTCAATGCCGAGATACTCAACCCAAATATCAGCCACTAGCTTTTCAACATCCGTGCGTGGGGCAACGTATCCATTGCCGGCATTAACTACTGAGATACCGTGTTTAGCCAAAGCTTTTTTATCAACCTTACCGTTAGGGGTTAACGGCATTGCCGGAACAATTACAAAGTTATCAGGCACCATATAATCCGGAACGGAATTTCTTAAGGCTTCTTTCCAGCTTTGTACCTGTGCAGCCTCATTTACAGTTTCAACGTTGTTATTAACCACAACAAAAGCTACCAGCTTATCAATTCCAAAATTATCCGGTCGTGCAATTACTACAGCTTCTTTAATATTGATCCCGTTAACCAGCTGGTATTCAATTTCACCGGTTTCAATGCGGTAACCTCTTATTTTTACCTGCGCGTCAACCCGGCCAAGACATTCAATTTCACCATTTGGCATAAATCTGCCCAAATCGCCGGTATTGTACATTTTAGCGCCGGAGTTTTTTGTAAAAGGATCATTTACAAACTTCTCAGCAGTTAACTCAGGTCGGTTTAAATAACCTTTTGCAACCCCTTCGCCGCCAATATAGATCTCGCCGGGAATGCCCGGACCTAAAGGCTTTAAAAAATTATCTAAAATATAGATAGAAGTATTATCAATGGGCCTGCCAATTGATATTTTATTGGCATTGGTTATTTCCTTAACGGTTGACCATATGGTAGTTTCGGTGGGTCCGTAAACATTCCACAATGAACTTGCAAAGTTTAAAATTCTTTCGGCTAATTCGGCGGGTAAGGCCTCGCCGCCGCAAATTGCTTTTAGAGGCGTTGTTTTATTCCATCCCGCTTCCAGCATTATACGCCAGGTATAGGGCGTGGCTTGCATTACGGTTGCCTGCTCATCTTTTATAATATCAAGCAGGGCCCTGCCATCTTTAGCAGTTGCGGCATCAACCAAAATTATTTCGGCGCCTGTCAAAAGCGGCAAAAATAATTCAAGTCCTGCAATATCAAAACTGATGGTAGTTACAGCCAACAGCTTATCAGCGGCAGTTAGCCCCGGCTGTTTTTGCATGCTGTAAAGAAAGTTAACCAGGTTATGCTGGGCTATCTGTACACCCTTAGGCATCCCGGTTGAACCGGATGTATAAAGAATATAAACAAGGTCATCACCGGAAACGGTTATTTCAGGATCAGTAGATGGGTAATCATTAATGGTTAGCCATTCATCTTCCAATATTAACTCTTTGGCGTTTGATTGATACTTGCCTTTGTAAGTTTGTGATGTTAACAGAACTACGGCTTGTGAATCCTCGATCATGTAATTAATACGGTTGATCGGGAATATCGGATCAAGCGGGATGTAGATCGCCCCTGTTTTCATTATCGCTAACATGCTGATCATCATTTCTGCCGATCTGTCAAGCGAAAAGGCTACTTTATCACCCTTTTTAACGCCATTTTTTATAAGAATTGCAGCAAGCTGGTTTGCGCGTTCGTTTAACTCTTTATAGGTGGTTTTTTGCT
>JAQBOS010000230.1 GCA_028287925.1 Mucilaginibacter sp.
GCTGGAGATGACAAACTATGAAACAAGTATTATTACCTTGTTTAGTACCTATGCCTTGTTTGATATGAATGGTATTATAATTAGCCAGGCGCCCCTGCTTGAGGGGGCATGGGCAAAATCCCGCCTGTCAGACCTGTTACCGGTTGATTATGTGCCGGATGTGAAGTAGAGGGCAGTGATTAGAGACAGGAGATCAGAGATTAGGTTTTGATGGAGAAAAACTAATCTTTCGGACTTTCGGACTTTACTGACTTTCGGACTAAAAACATTACCTTTGCCTGCATAAATACTATGAAATTTATATATCAAACCTGGTGGAAAGTATTGGTAGTGGTAACCATTGTTTACACGCTGTTTGCAGGGTTAATGTTTGGTGTGCCCCGGCTTGCAATACTTCACGAAACTATCCGAAATCTTTACTTCCACGTACCTATGTGGATGGCTATGCTTACGGTATTTGTAATATCGGTTTATTACAGCATACTGTATTTAAACACCGGAAAAGAGGAATACTACCTTATAGCCGTAGAATGTGTGAACACTGGGATGATGTTTTATGTGCTCGGGCTTTTAACAGGTATGATATGGGCTAAATTTGCGTGGGGGGCATATTGGAGTGGTGATCCGAAGCAAAACAGCGCAGCTATAGCATTCCTTTTATATTGTGCTTACCTGGTATTACGAAACTCGATTGATGAAGAGCAAAAGCGAGCAAAAATATCTGCCATTTATAACATCTTCGCTTTCCCGATAATGATTGTTTTGATATTTGTTTTACCGCGAATGACCGATTCCCTTCACCCGGGAAGTGGCGGTAATCCTGGTTTTAATAAATATGACCTGGACAGCCGCATGCGGGTAGTATTATATCCTGCATTTATAGCATGGAGCTTTTTGGCCATTTGGATAGCATCACTTCGCTATCGGATCCGTTTAATTGAGTATAAAAGAAACGAAATAAGTTAACATGAAGAAATTATTGGTTTTAGCATTTTTGCTGCTGGGTTATATAGGCGCATTTGCGCAGCAGGCCCAGGATGTTGAAATGGCTGACGCTTTAAGAAGCTCGGGTAAAATATATGTTGTAATAGCTACTATCGTTATAATTTTTGTGGGTTTGGCGATTTACCTGTTCTCTATTGACAGGAGATTAAAGAAGATTGAAAAAGAAAAATAGTTTAAAAAATTAGTCTATTCTGTTTAAACCTGCATTTTAATGTAATATTATGCATGCATAATAAAATTGGAGATAATAAATTTGCGATATTGATAAAAAAAGTATCAAATTTGTGCACTTTTTTAACGATTTAATAATTATCAAATAATTTTTATGGCTACTACTAATCCGGCCGCTGATCAGGATACCCACTTTTTTGGTGACGTATGTAAGAACTTTGATTACGCAGCTCAATTTACCAAACACGATGCTGGTCTGTTAGATCAGATAAAATCATGCAACAGTGTTTACCGCTTTCGTTTCCCTATCCGCAGGGGCAATGGATTTGAAGTGATAGATGCCTGGCGCGTTGAACACTCACAACACCAATCGCCAACAAAGGGCGGGATCCGCTACAGCGAAATGGTTAATGAAGATGAGGTGATGGCACTTGCTGCGCTAATGACTTACAAATGCGCCATTGTAAATGTTCCTTTTGGTGGTGCCAAAGGAGGTATCAAGATCAATCCAAAAAACTATACTATACAGGAGCTTGAAAATATTACCCGTCGCTACACGGTTGAATTAATTAAGAAAAACTTTATAGGCCCCAGCATTGACGTACCTGCACCTGATTATGGATCGGGCGAGCGCGAAATGAGCTGGATAGCCGATACTTATGCAACTATGAACCCGGGTCAGCTGGATGCAATGGGCGCTGTTACAGGTAAGCCAATTGCATTACATGGTATTGCCGGTCGTAAGGAAGCCACCGGCAGGGGTGTAGCTATAGCTATTCGCGAATGTGTGAGTGTAGGTGAGGATATGCAGAAAATTGGCCTTTTACCGGGTATTTCAGGTAAAAAGGTAATTGTGCAGGGTTTAGGTAACGTAGGTTACCACTCAGCAAAGTTTTTAGCCGAGTTTGGCGCTTTAATTGTTGGCCTGTGCGAATTTGAAGGCGCTATTTATAATGCCGACGGATTGGATGTTGACGCAGTGTTTCAACACCGTAAAGCAACCGGATCTATCTTAGGATATGCGGGCGCCAAACAGGAATTCAAAAACTCGATGGAAGGCCTTGAACAGGCTTGCGATATTTTAGTTCCGGCAGCTTTGGAGAACCAGATCACCTTAGCTAATATTAAAAACATCAAAGCAAAAATAATTGCCGAAGGTGCAAATGGCCCAACATCTCCGGAGGCCGAAGCTGTTTTTTACAGCAATGGCGGTTTGATCATCCCGGATATGTACGCAAATGCCGGCGGTGTAACCGTTTCATATTTCGAGTGGCTTAAAAACCTGTCGCACGTAGCCTTTGGCCGTATAAACAGGCGTTTTGAAGAAAACTCAAACCTTAACCTGGTAAACATGGTTGAAGGCATAACAGGAGTGGCTTTAACCCCAATGCAACGCTCAACCATTATAAAAGGTGCATCAGAGCTTGAATTGGTAAACTCCGGGCTGGAAGATACCATGATCCGCTCATATCACGAGATCAGGGAGACTTATAAAAACAACCCGAAAATTGATACCCTGCGCAGTGCTGCTATGGTAGGCGCTATCAACAAAATAGCCGTATCGTACCAAAATTTAGGTATCTGGCCATAATTGTCAGGCATGATTTTTAAGATAGAAAATGGCTGGATCCAATTGGTATTCAGCCATTTTTTATTTAAAATGTTACGTTTATAGATCACTCATTTTTTTAATAATGCCATTTAAAGTTTTTACATTTAATCCGCCAATCGGGTAGCGATGTTTAAACATATAGTTGTTATATTTTTGTTAACAAGCTTTAAAGCATTTTCTCAAACGCCGAACATCGGTTTTGAAAATGGTTCCTTTAGTAATTGGAACTGCTACATTGGCTTTGTTGACCCTTCGGGGAATGTTTCGTTATCCGCATCGGTACCGGTAAACAACAGGCATACGTTAATTGGCAAGGAGTCTGCCCAGGAACTCGATCCTTATGGTAAATTCCCAATCCTTTGCCCAAACGGAAGCAATTACTGCATCAGGTTAGGCAACGATGATACAAGCAGGCAAGCTGAGCGCGTTAGCTATTCATTTAAAGTCCCCAATCAAAAATCATATAGCATAGTATTTAATTACGCGGTTGTTTTAGAAAATCCAGATCATTTACCATTCCAGCAACCAAAGTTTACTGCACTCGTTTATGATGTTACTGATAAAAGATATCTAGATTGCCCCGCGTTTAACTTTGCTGCTTCGTCAAGCCTGCCGGGGTTTAAACTGTCTACAGCCTATGGCGCCAAAGGAGAAAGTATTTATTATAAAGACTGGTCAACAGCTGCTATTGACCTCAGCAATTATATAGGAAAAGAGATCCGCCTGGAATTTACGACCAATGATTGTACCAGGGGCCAGCACTTTGGGTATGCCTACCTGGATATAAATGAAGATAACGGAACTTCAATAACAGGTAATGCTTATTGCGCCGGGCAAAGATCAATGACGCTGTACGCCCCAAATGGTTTTGCATCATACCGATGGTTTAACGCAGATCAGTCAAAGCTGGTGGGTACCGGTCAGAGTTTAAATATTTCCCCGCCACCACCAGATAACACAACCTATGTTTTGCAAATTTTTCCTTACTCCGGCCTTGGCTGCACGGATACCTTATATACCGTTGTTAATAAAATTGACGAGGGATTTAAACTGAATGTTCCAGATACTTTATATGGCTGCCCCGGAAAAGGAGTAGACCTTACCGATGCCAGGGTAACCGCAGGCAGCAGCCCCGGAACTACACTAAGCTATTATACAGATCCGCTGGGCACCAGCTATTTATATAATCCGGAAAGGATCACCAGTTCGGGACTATTCTATATCCAGGGGGTTAATAAGGAAGGATGTATGAATATACTACCTGTAAATGTGGTGGTGGCCGAACCGGAGATTACTGTTACCGACCCCAAACCGGTAGTTTTCCCGGTAACGATTGATCTGTCAAAAACCTTTGTACATAAAAAAAATCAAACATATAGCTATTATAGCAATGCAGGGGCCACTATTCCGGTTTATAACTATACGGCAATTAAATATGGAGCAGTTTTTTATATAAAAGTAGCAAGTGATTATGGCTGCAGCGTTGTGGTGCCGGTAAATGTGGTTATAGAACCACCACCGCCATATACCATAATTGCGCCAAATACATTCACCCCTAATAACGACGGTATAAACGATAATTTTGCCATTACCGTAGATGGTGAAGCAACTTTTGGAAGTATAAGAATTTTTAACCGCTATGGCAAGCTTGTATTTACCGGTAAATCACAAGCTGATTATTGGAACGGGAATTATAACGGGCAAGTTCTTCCGGTAGGGACGTATTATTGGGTATTTGAAGGGACAGATAATTACCATCAAACAAAAATCAGTAAGGCTTCATCTATTTTTTTATTGAGATAGGTGTGGGGGGAAGTCCGAAAGTCCGAAAGTCCGAAAGTCCGAAAGTCCGAAAGTCCGAAAGTCCGAAAGTCCGAAAGTCCGAAAGTCCGAAAGTTTGAAAGTCCGAAAGTCCGAAAGTTTGAACTTGAAAGGATCGGAAGAAATATTGGGCCTGGGAATCAACAAGCATCTACAAAGATCAAATTAATACATCTGCCATTTCCTGTCTTTCGGACTTCCGGACTTTTCCGACTTTCGGACTTAAGAAGAATGATTCTAAATAAGATTAATCTCTTGTAATAAACATTATTACATTAACGTTTTGTATTTTTGTAACTCGAAATACAGTAGATAAACCGTTAATGAAAAAAAGTGCAATATTTGGTTTGATCGTAATTGCTATCGCGATAGCAACTATCATTACTACATACTCCAGTTCAAGTACTTACGGTTCTTTTGGCGATGCTAAAAAAACCACGGAAGAATTACACATTGTCGGCCACTTGGATAAAGGTAAAGAATTGTATTACGATGCCGCTAAGGATGCCAACTACTTTTCTTTTTTTGTGAAAGACAATAAAGGTGAGGAGTGCAAAGTGATATATACCGGTACAAAGCCACAGGATTTTGAAAAATCGGAACAAATTGTACTTACCGGGCGCATGACCGGCAACGAATTTCATGCATCAACTATCCTGATGAAATGCCCTTCAAAGTACACCCAGGACAAAATAGAAGTTACAGAGTTCAAAGCCAAAGCGGCTTCAATATAAAATCACTTAATGGATATAGCTTTTCAAGGCGAACACCTTTTGCCCGGTGATATAGGCAAGGTATTTGTTATTTTATCATTCGGCGCAGCGTTACTATCAGCTTTAAGCTATTATTTTGCTACTACCAACACCAATAAGCTCGACAATTCCTGGTTAAAGATGGGCCGCATAGCCTTCTGGGCTAACTCAATTTCTATTTTAGGAGTTGGCGTTATGCTTTTCTATGTTATTTACAACCACTATTTCGAATATCATTATGCCTGGGCTTATACCTCGCGCTCATTGCCTGTTTACTACATAGTTTCGGGTTTTTGGAACGGGCAGGAAGGCGGCTTTTTACTTTGGACGTTTTGGCAGGCTGTTTTAGGTAATGTACTTATCTGGCGGGCAAAATCATGGGAAAAACCGGTAATGACTATTATATCTTTTTCGCAAGTGTTTCTGGCCTCTATGCTTTTAGGCATCGAAGTATTTGGTGCAAGGATAGGCAGCTCGCCATTCCTGCTGTTAAGAAATGCTGTTGAAGGCCCGATCTTTTCCCGCCCCGATTACCTTTCATTTATAAAAGATGGACAGGGGATGAATCCATTGCTGCAAAACTACTGGATGGTGATCCACCCTCCAACCTTGTTTTTAGGTTTAGCATCGGTGGTGGTTCCCTTTGCTTATGCAATTGCCGGCTTATGGCAAAAACGGTATAAAGAATGGGTGGCGCCTGCCATTTCATACGGACTTTTTTCTGCAATGATATTGGGTACCGGGGTTATTATGGGTTCGTTATGGGCTTATGAATCGTTAAACTTTGGCGGCTTTTGGGCATGGGACCCTGTTGAAAATGCATCCATATTTCCGTGGCTTACTTTGGTGGGTGGCCTGCATGTTTTAATTGTATACAAAAATTCGGGCCATTCATACTTTACAGCTACCTTTTTGGTGCTGATAAGCTTTATAATGGTGCTTTATTCATCTTTCCTTGCAAGGAGCGGGGTACTTGGCGAAACATCCGTGCATGCCTTTACAGACCTTGGCATGTTTTGGCACCTGGTGATTTTTATATTGGTGTTTTTAGCATTATCCGTATATTTTTTGGTGGTCCGATGGAAAGAAATGCCTATCTCTAAAAAAGATGAGGATACCTACTCGCGCGAGTTCTGGATGTTTGTTGGGGCTATATTCCTGGGCTTATCTTGCTTTCATTTAATCCTGGTAACATCTATCCCTGTATGGAATAGTATGTTTGGTACTAAAATAGCCCCACCTACCGACCTGGTTGGGCATTATAATGTTATACAGGCGTCATTTGCCATGGTTATCGTCATATTAACCGGCTTTACCCAGTTTTTAAAATATAAGAAAACAGACGTTACACGTTTTTTTATCACTACAGGCCTCTATCTTGTTTTTGCAGCCGCAATTACCGCACTTGTTGTTTATGTAACCGGGTTGTACAAACTGCACTTTGTGTTTGTGTTGGTAATGTTTGGTTCTATCTATTCTGTTTTGGCAAATGGAAAGGTACTAACCGACTCGTTGAAAGGCAAGTTTAAGCTGGCTGGCTCGGCAGTGGCGCATATTGGCTTTGCTTTAATGCTGATAGGTTCGTTAATAGCTGCCGGTACAAGAAAGGTAGTATCGAACAATGAATCAGGCAATATAAATATCAAAGGGTTTGACAGAGGCTCTACTGATGCCAAAGTGGGGGGCGATATCCACGAAAACATAATGATGTATCGTAACGAACCTGTAAAAATGGGACCGTATACGGTAACCTATATCGGTGATTCGGTATCGGTACCCAACTATTATTACAAGATGGATTATAAGCGTTATGATGCAAATGGCAAAATAGCTGAAGAGTTTATCCTGAAACCCAATGCGCAAATAAATCCGCAAATGGGCCTGGTGTCATCTCCTGATACCAAGCATTATTTGTTTCACGATCTGTATACGCATATAACGGCTATCCCTGAAATTAAGGATAAGCCTGCCGGTTCGGGTGATGAGGCTGCACACGGTGAAGAAAATGATGATAAAAACTACGAGGAGCCAATTCCGCATGAAGTTGCGGTTGGCGATACAATTCCATACAGGGATGGGTATATCGTGTTAAAATCATTAAACAAAGAAGCGAAGGTGCAAAATATCCCGCTTACCGGTGATGATATTGCCATTAGCGCAAAGCTTGAAGTGGTATCGCATACTAAAACCTACCAGGCCGATCCTGTTTATATGATAAAGAACAAAACTGTGCTTGACTTTGCCCGTAAGGTTGAAGATGCAGGTTTAAAGCTTCGCCTGTCAAAGATCATCCCTGATAAAAATAAAGTAGAGATCATTGTTTACCAGCAGCCGCAAAACAAAAGGCCGTGGATAGTAATGAGGGCACTTGATTTCCCGTATATCAACTTCCTGTGGTCAGGTACTATTATCATGATTATTGGGTTTTTGCTATCGATAAGGAGAAGGAATAAAGAGTTGAAGACTGTTTAAAGTATCCAAAAACTTACGAAGTTTACAAAACTTCGTAAGTTTGACGCTTCTCACCATATAATGCATCAAACCACTAATCATTGTGAAAATATCACCACAAATGGATTTACTATCCTAAATGATATTTATACCACCAATGAAATTGATGCCATAATAGCCACCATCAACAAAGCCGACCAATCAAACCCAACCTTTCGAAAAACTGATGACCTTTTTGCAATCAGGCAATTTTTTAAAGGCGTACCAGTAGTTAAAGAGCTGATTTTTAATGCTAAGCTAAAATCGTTGATCCAAAATTTATTTGGAGATCAGTACTTTGTTGTTAAATCCATCTATTTTGATAAACCCGAAAAGTCAAACTGGTTTGTAGCCTGGCACCAGGATCTTACTATTTCTGTAGATAAGAAAATTGAGTTGCCCGGATATGGCCCCTGGACTGTAAAGCTGAACCAATTTGCCGTGCAGCCTCCTGTTGAAATATTGCAGGATAATTTCACAATCAGGATTCATCTGGATGATACTGATGCAGGTAATGGCGCCCTCAAAGTAATCTCTGGTTCTCATCTTAAAAATATCTGCCGGGTGGATAGCCTGGATTGGAAAAATGAAACCGAAAATATCTGTAAAGTAAGTGCAGGGGGTATTATGATAATGCGTCCGCTATTAATGCATGCATCAAACAGAACAACATCTAACAAACAGCGAAGGGTAGTGCATATTGAGTTTAGCAGAGCAGAACTACCTTTAGAGATAAGCTGGGCGGAAAAGCAAATTTATTAATACCTTGTTATTGCAAATTGTACAATCAAGGATAATTTAGATATTTAATTT
>JAQBOS010000244.1 GCA_028287925.1 Mucilaginibacter sp.
TTTACCTGTTAGGAAAATTAAGCCTGGCATAATTAAAAATCTAAGAAACATAAAAGCTTTGTGTTTTCTTCTCCTGATCTCAACAAGTGTTTTAGCCCAAAAAGTTACACCCATTGATACTATAAAACCAAATAAGGGTAATACCGGGGAGCAACTGAAACAAATAAAAGCAGTTAAGGTAAAACTACTGTCTGATTCGGCCGGTACTCAGCCAAAAAAAAGCCCGCTTATTGATACCACCTTCCGCAATAAATATGGTGATCTTTTAAATGATGACATAAAGTTTAACCCCAGGTATCCGATGTGGAAACCTACCGTTGAAGTTTTAGGGATAAACGTATTTACCAATGCATTAGATAGGGCCCTTGGCGAAGATTTTTCGCATGTAGGCCCGTCAACCTGGAATTATAACATTAATAAAGGCTGGGAATGGGATTCAGACAGGTTTGGGATAAATTTCATTGGCCATCCATATACCGGCTCCATGTATTTTAATGCGGCGCGTTCCCAGGGCTATAATTACCTGCAATCAATTCCTTTTGCCATTGGAGGCAGCTTGATTTGGGAATATTTTGGTGAAACAACCCGCCCATCATACAATGATGTAATTAATACGCCGGTAAACGGGGCATTTTTGGGTGAAATATTTTATCGGCTTAGCTCAAATATCCTTGATGACCGCACAAGGGGAACAAACAGAGTTTTTCGTGAAATTACCGCCGGACTTATTGACCCGGTACGTGGACTTAACCGCTTATTGCAGGGCAAATCTTTCAGGCATACCACAACCGAAGTTTACCAGAAGGAACCGCTTAATGTTACCTTATTTGCAGGGGTACACAAAATAAATGATGCTAACAGTACCGTTTTTGGCACCGGCCCAACTGAAATATTACTAAATGTTCAACTTGATTATGGTAATCCCTTTGAAGATATTTACCGCAAACCATTTGATTTTTTCAGACTCCGTACTGAATTTAGTTTCGGATCGGGAAGGAAGCTGCTCGATAATTTAACAGGCTATGGAATTTTATTTGGAAATAACACCAATATAGGTAAGCTTTCGGTAATGTATGGCGCTTTTCAATATGATGATTACTGGGATAATAAAACTTTTGAGTTAGGGGCAATAGGTTTAGGCGGAGGAGTATTTACCAAATACCCGATTAGTAAGAACGTATCGCTGTACACCAATGCACATTTCGCGCTGGTGCCTTTAGCAGGTAACAGTACCAGGTTCGGCCCGGATACATCACAGGTACGGGATTATACCTACAATGATGGCATTGAGGCCAAATTTGAAAGCACTATTAACTTTGGTAAGTATGCAAGCGCATCATTTGTTTATTATTACTTTTTATTGCATACCTATGTAGGCGCAGCGGGGAATAATAATGTAAGTATCTTAAAACCCCGTGTTACTTTCCTGCTATTTGATAATGTAAGCCTGGGCTTCGAACATTTTATATATTATGACGACCGTTATTTGAAGGCCTTGCCGGGGATCCACTCAGTAAGAACGGAACAGAAAATATTCCTTTTATGGTTTCTTGAAGACCCACAACGTAAAGGACGATATAATTGAAATACAGAGTCAAGAAGTTAAGAATCAGGAATCAAGATTCAGAATCTATTTCTTTGATTCTTGACTCTTGCTTTCCTGACTCTCTTTTTAAAGTAGCTTCGGGTTCAGTTCCGAATTGATCTCCTCGCCAATCGGCACACCCATCAGCCATTTTTCATGATCGTTTTTTTGCCAGCTGTTTTTATAGGGTATTATACGGGCGCCATCGGCAACATAAATAACGGTCATAACCTCGCGCATTTTATCAGAATTATTGCCGTTGGCATGGTGCATGGTAAATCCCCTGTGCCAGGTAGCATCACCAGCCTTCATAGTTTTTGCGCGGCTTATCGGAAACTCCTGTTCCTCAACATAATCGGCATAAGCATTTTCTGATTCGTCCGAAATCTCAAAATTAAATATAGAGCCTTTTGTATATGAGCAGGATGCAAAGGTAAGCATGCCCATATCTACATCAATATCAACCAGTGGCATCCACATGGTTATGGTGTTAAAGGTATCAATAGGCCAGTAATACTGGTCCTGGTGCCAGGGGGTAGGGCCGCCCCCGGGTTCTTTAAACAAAGCCTGGTCATGGTACAAGCGTACATTTCTAACCCCCATCAGGTCGGCAGCTATTTTTGCCATGCGTTTTGCCAATACAAACTTCCTGGCATCGTCATCACTTTGCCACAGGTTCATTATTTGTAAAAAAGCTTTGCCATAAGTGTCACGGTCTTCCAGCTTGCGTTTTTCGGTATTGTACTTGTCTGCAGCGCTAACAATTACAGGCCGGTAAATATCTATTTCATCTTTAGTAAGCACTCCTTTAACAAGAGTATGTCCTTTTTCCTGGAACTCATCAATGTTATCCTGCGGGGTTTTTATAAAATCATCCAGCGATGGCAAAGTCTGTTTACTCATGATTTAATTAGTTTATACTCAAAGTAAATTATACTTCCACCAAAAAAAAATGTTTTAAATGGTGTAATTATGGATTATTTTATCTTTATATTTATAATATCATACTAAACTAATAAAATAGACTATGATAAAGGCCTCTTATGAGATTTTGCAGCCAGCAAATGGTCAGTCGTTTTTACTGCGGAGATTCGACAGTTTTGCTTTTGATGCGCCCTATCATTTTCATGCCGAGTATGAGCTTACCTACATTTTGGAAGGCGCAGGCAAACGCTATGTTGGCAGCCACATGCAGAATTTTACCAGTGGCGATCTTGTGCTCATTGGCCCCAATCTTCCACATTGCTGGAAGCTTGATCCCGGAAGAGAAACTCAAACCCCTGCAAGCGCTATTGTGATCCAGTTTGATGGCGCTTTTTTGGGCGATGATTTCTTTGATAAGAGCGAATTACAGCATATAAAACGCCTTTTTCAGAAAAGTGGGAGCGGCATAAGCTTTAATGGCGATACACAAAAAATTGTTAACCAAAGCCTGTTGGCACTAAGTGAAGAAGAAAGCAGCTTCAGGATGTTGATAGGACTGCTGGAGGCATTACAGCGACTGGCCCAGTCTACCGAATACACGTTGCTGGATCAAAACCAGGTAATTGCCGAGCGTTCTCTTGCCGAGCAGGAACGGATAAACCCGGTGTTTGCCTACGTGGTTGAAAACTTCAGGCAGCAGGTTTCGCTCGAACAGGCCGCAGGCATTGCTAACATGACCACCAACGCCTTTTGCAAATACTTCAAAAAAATAACCCGAAAAACCTTTATGGAAACCATAATTGAGTATCGCCTTAATTATGCCATTCAACAGCTGGTGCAAACTGATAAGCCCATTTCGGTAATTGCCTTTGAAAGCGGTTTTGGCGATGTATCACACTTTTATAAAATGTTTAAAGTAAAAATGAACCTTAGTCCGCTTAACTACCGCAAAAAATTTATGCGCAGTTTTGATGAAGCGGATGATTTGGCGACTTAATAGAGCCAGGAGGCAGGGATTAAGAAAAGGATATGTCATGCTGAACTTGTTTCAGCACCTCACACGCTAAGTAGCCCGTATGCATTTTCGAATGCAAATGTATACCTGTCTTGTGGTTACTTTTATGATGAGGTGCCGAAATAAATTCTGCATGACGTTTGGAGAGCAATTCTGTTTTTTATCCTGACTTTATTTTTCATAAACCAGCGCTACAATCCCGCAGCTAAAGGGCGATGCTTTTACTAATTTCAAATTCAGCTTTTGAGCTACATCCTTAAATATAGCCATCCCGTTTCCTATTATAACCGGGTTAATAAATAGCTGATATTCATCAATCAGGTTATGCTTTACCAGGCTTGAAACAAAATTGGCGCCGCCATAAGCTATAATATCGTTTCCTTCCTGGTTCTTTAATTGATTTACCTCATCAGTAATATCGCCTTTGGCAAGCACAGTGTTTTCCCAGGTCGATTTTTCAATCGTTTTTGTAAATACTACTTTGTGTGTGTCGTACATTTTTCTGCCAAACGCATACTGCGGGTCTTCGGGGTTATCTGCAACTGTTTTCCAATAGCCAATAAAGCCTTCGGGCATGTGTCCGCCTAACAGTATGGTGTCAACAGGTTCGGTTAAGTCATTTACATATTTCTTAATGTCATCGCCCCAATTCCATGCCATCCAATCCATTTCGCCATTTGTACCTGCAACAAAGCCATCAAGCGATAATTGCATTTGTAATTTTAGTTTTCTCATGATCTTATAGTTTTTTTAATTCTTTTAGTTTCAACAATACAAATGTATAGCAGGCAACTAAACCTGGCAGGGTGGGCGCATGACTTTTACAAGGGGAAATGATGACAGGAATGAGCTAGTGTTAAGTCAACAGTCTTTAGTCGAAAGTCCTGAGTCTTAAGTCAAATTTGATCCTTTTCTGACTTAGGACTCAGGACTTTCGACTCAAGACTAAGCATCAATTCATGATTGGCACTGCACTAGAAGGGCTCCGGGAATTGGCTGTTTGCAGATAAAATAATCCTGCAATCTTTTAATCCTATGAATCTTAGTTCACTTACCCCAAACCGCAACTCCATAAGCAGGCAAATTTACACTTATTGAACTGTCTTTTATAACAGCTTTGGCTGTGCCAGACAACATCTTTAAGCCACTATCATCCTGGCGGGTAATGTTTGCACTAACCGGTTTACCAGATAGATTTACGGCTACTATAACCTGTTTGTTGCCATCGTAACGGATAAATGAGAAAACCTGGTCGTTATCATTTTGCAATGTTTTATAGGCGCCTTTTGATATTACCGGGTTTGCTTTGCGGAGAGCTATCATCTGCCGGTAAAAGTTCCAGAGCGAGTTCGGATCATTCTGTTCTTCTTCGAGCGAGACACCATCGTTCGGCTTATCATTATTGAAAGTATCCTTATGCGGGCCTGTTTGTTTGTACCAGTAAGCCATGCCTTTACCCTGGTCTGTTTTATACCATTCAAAAGCTTCACGATCAGGGATCTCGTTTGCATCGGTAGCCCCAAAGGCTGCGCTGGTGCCGGTCATCCCTAACTCTTGTCCGTAATAAATAGAGGGCACACCACCTATTAGCAGGTTTAGGGCGGCGCCTATCTTTAATTTATCTACGTCTCCTTTTACCCCATAACTAAACCTGGGGGTATCATGGTTCTCAATAAATACTATCTGCTGCTTATCCGCAGGCGTAGCCGTAAAAGTTGAGTCGGCATTTTCAGTCAGCATCTTTTTATTGAACGACCGGATGGCATATGCCAGCCTGAATGCGAACACTCTGTCGACACCGCCACGTTGTAAATAATCCAACCCTAATGAGAGCCATTGGGCCTGCTCGGCTACTATATTTATTTTTGGATTTACTTGTCTTAAGCGGCTCAGTAGAGGATTCCAGAAGGTATCAAATAAGTGAGGCATAATATGCTTGCCATCCAGGTCATCCATCATATGGTCAAGCCTGAAGCCATCAACACCATCGTCAAAATTGCCATCGCCATTAGGGTCCATCCAGTATTTAAAAAGCTGGTAATTGTACTCAAGCACTTTCGGGCTGTTTAAATTAACGGTAGTTATTTTGCGGTAAACATCATCATAGCCTTTTAATCCTTCAAGGTTGTATACAATGGTAGTTGGCTTTGTGTGTGCTTTATCATCATAAATAATAAAATCGCTATAGGGCGAGTTCAGGTTATTTAGCCCGTCTTTCCACCATATATGGTCATTAGTAACATACTGGGTTTCCATATCCATATAAAACTTCATACCGCGGTGGTGCAGGTCTTTTACAAGGCTTAAGTAGTCGTTTAATGTGCCATACCCCGGGTCTATCTTCTTAAAATCGCTTGAGAAATAGTTATGATAAAAAACCGATTCGTATAATGGGGTAAGTAATATAGCCGTAACCCCAAGCTTTTGCAGGTAATCCAGCTTTTGATGGATGCCGTTCAAATCGCCATGCAAATCGCCGTTGCTGTCGTAAAAGCTTCGTTGAAAAATGTGATAAATGATCTCTTCCCGGTTCGTGGTTTCTCTATGCTTAAAAGCTATGCTATTGCTGAACGTTAATATGCATAGCAACAGCGTAATTATTACTGCTTTAGTTTTCATCTGGGGTGCTTAATTGGCAGGCTGAAAGTATACATCCTTTAAAGAAAAAACAATGCGGAATTTAGTATAATAATGGCAAATTTTATCATTAAAATATTGCAATTATAGCCTGTGGTTTATTTAAATATGGCAATAATGAATAATATTCCCCAATAAATAAACAATTTGCACATCTTTTAACCGATTAATAATGGTTATTTTGTGCTAACCTTTCTATGCTGAAATTTATATAAGAAAAGCTGCCACAATGATTTCTTAACAAGTGTAGCGATTTATTAAAACGATACGTTACCATTTAAAATACAATTACTACACACTAAAAATAACACTTACAATTACATTTAATGATCAAATTCAGGATCAGACCGGAACTTGTTTTACCTATGCCCCGATTTAAGACTTTAGAAATATCAAATCCTTCGTTTGAAAGCAATAATCTCCGTTTTATAACCGTAAAAACCCCGAACCTTAAAGGCAGGGGTGATATTTGTGTTTATGTTCCGCCCGGTACTGTAAGTAGCGATACCTTACCTGTAGTAATACTTTTACATGGCGTTTATGGCAGTGCATGGAGCTGGCCCTATAGTTCAGGCGTACATTTAAAAACCCAGGAACTTATTGAAAGTGGAGAGTTACCCCCAATGATAATCGCAATGCCCTCAGACGGGATGTGGGGCGATGGCTCGGCTTTTTTGCCAATTGATGATTATAATTTTGAAAAGTGGATAGCCGAGGATGTACCTGATGCCCTGGCCGAATGCATAAAAGGTGTTAACAAGCAATCGCCGCTGTTTATTTCGGGCATGTCAATGGGTGGCTTTGGCGCATTGCGTATCGGGGCCAAATACGGCAATAAATTCAGAGCCATATCAGGACACTCATCAATCACCAGCTTACCACAAATAAAATTCTTTGCCGGGGAATCGCTAAAACGATATTCGCAGGACAATATAAAAGATGAGGATGTGTTTGAAACCTTTTTACACTACCGTACACAATTACCGCCGGTACGTTTTGATTGTGGCACCAATGACCTCCTAATAAATTATAACCGCAGCCTTCATAAAAAAATGGATAAAGAAGGCATGCTGCATTTGTATGAAGAAAACCCCGGCGGCCACGAATGGACATACTGGGCAAAGCATATTATCCAGTCGCTAAAGTTTTTTGCCGCTTACCTGTAATCCGCTAATTAAGTACTTTCCTTTGGTAGTTTTTAGTGGAATATTATAAAAATGCTCATAACTATTAATAAAAGGGAAAGGAATAATAAGGTGGTCCTATAATCCTTTAGCCTGGTTTTTTTGTAGGTTTTATTCATGGCCTTTAATTTTTTTGCACACCTAAAAATGGTGTAATATATTATTGCCTTGTTACAACAAAATATTAAATGCATTGTTTGGTCCGGTTGTGATTTTTTGCTTAATAGTGTAGGTTTTTTAACTGGGGAAGTGTCTGGCTGTTTTTCAGCCCGGAAAAACTATTAAAGCCACAAACACAAAATGAAGAAAAAATAAATTATCATAAAATGGTAAGTTTTTTTAATTCAATAAAACATCACCTTACTTATTGCGTTAGTAGTGTAATATAAATGCATTCTCGCATTTATAATTGTGATAAGGTTTAGGTTGAAAGCCCCCAAGCAGCGAGTGCAAGGGGGTTTTCGTATTTGTGGGAAGTCCGAAAGTCCGTAAAGTCCGGAAGTCCGAAAGATGCTATCGACGAATTTTATGGATTTTGTAAGCCATCAAACCTTTTTCTTTCGGACTTTACTGACTTTCCCGACTTTTCGTTCTAAAACCTTATCTTTCGGACTTTCCGACTTCCGGACTTTCGGACTCCAAAACAAACATGAGCGATCTTAAAAAGGAATTATACAACCAGTGTCTTAATTATGTGCAAACACGCATGGATGCTGCCCAGCAGGCTATTAATGACGCCCAGAAAGCATCTACCGATGATACGAAGAGTAGTGCGGGTGATAAATACGAAACCGGGCGTGAAATGGCGCAGCAGGAAACCGACCGGAATATGATGCAACTAAATGAGGCCAATAAATTAAAGGTGGCTTTAAATAAGATAAGCCCGGATGTGGTTGCAGATAAAGCTGAAACAGGGAGCGTAGTTTTAACCGGTAGCGGTAATTTTTATATTGCTGTAAGTGCCGGAGTGTTAACTGTTAATAATGAACAATATTTTGCCGTATCGCCCGCCTCGCCAATTGGTTTAAAGCTTTTAGGGCAAAAAAAGGGGGCTGAGTTTAAGTTGAACGACAAAATATATCACATAAAACAGGTTATTTAATAAATTTTTAAAATAACTTACGTGTATTTGTAAATAGTTGCAGTAAGTATAAAATATCTATTACTATATTTGATGTTAATAAAAAGATGGTAAGCAAAGTAGACTTGCCCGTAATAAATTAAATTTTGATGAACATATTCGTAGGAAGTCTTCCATTCTCATTAGAGGAAGCCGATTTAAGAGAGCTTTTCGAAGCCTATGGTGAAGTAAGCACCGTAAAATTAATTAGTGATAGAGAAACCGGCAGAAGCAAAGGTTTCGGCTTTGTAGAAATGTCAGACGATGAGGCCGCTCAAAAAGCGATCACCGGATTAAACGGCGCTGATGTTAAAGGCAGATCAATTGCGGTAAGCCAGGCAGAAGAAAAGAAACCGAACGACCGCAGAAGCGGTGGCGGCGGTTATGGTGGCAACCGCGGTGGCGGTGGCGGCTATGGCGGCGGCGGTAACCGTGGCGGAAGCGGCGGTGGCGGCGGTTACTCAAGGGATAACAACCGTGGCGGTGGCGGCGGTGGTAGCCGTTGGTAATATAAAATATAAGTAAAGGACCTTGCCTGTTTGGTGAGGCTCTTTACTCTCTATCACTACCTGTGTAAACAATTCTTATTTGCAGTGTCATTGGTCTGATAGACCTTTCCCGGCCTGCCTTTGGTCTTAGTTTACTTTTTTTTGGAGAATAATTTTCGCTGATAGTCATCACTGATTACCGGAACGCATTTTCTATATCTTTACTATACGCATTATCGCAGGCTTTTGCCGGATCAAGTTGAAAACTTGGGGGAGAGGATTTCTAAGCATAGATTTTAGCTAACCGGAATAAAAAACAAAGAAGTGTACTTATAACTTAGAATGAAAACGCCGTGTACTATTATCAACTCTTGCAGTTAATAAATATGCATTATCGGTATAGGTTATTATGCCATTCATTGTCTCACTAATCTCTTGAAGGAATGATTGTAAATTTTCTTTTCAGCTTTAGAAATGGTTTTTCAAAAAAATTATAAGATAATAACGATACAATTACCGTAGCAAGGAAAGCTATCACGAAGCCAATATCATTTTGCCATTCCAACAAGCCTATCATTTTACTAAAAAGAGTTAATTCATCCTTAAATATATTATAAACCAACCAAAAAATTGTGATGTGGAATACGTACATACCATAGGATATTCGACCGAGATACACAAACGGAGACAGCTTGTTTTTTAATTTGATTCCATATAATGATAAAAAAAATGATGCAACACCCGCAAGTATCAAAACCCAACCACAAATAGCTTGCGGAATAGTTGAAAGATGTGGAGAATCTGCATGAACTTCACAGACCATTGAAGCCAACAACCAGCATATCAGGCCAAATATAAAAAGTGTAATTCTTGGAAATATTTGCCATTTTGGTTGCCAGCCCTTTAAAAAAACGGAAAAAAGAATTCCCGCTGCAAAAAATTGAAATTGAACAAAGCTGTTTGTCCATTCACCGCTAAATCCTTTTGTGGGTTTTTGAGCATAGTAAATAACAGCCGCGTAAGCTCCTATAAGTGCGAGAAATGAAAAAACTTTCAGTCCTCGTTTGCCTCCAAAGAATACGACTAACGGAAGTAAAATGTAAAGTTGTTCTTCAACAGAAATACTCCAAAGAGGATTAATGGGGTAGGACGGAAGCCAATCATTAAAAGTAATGTGCCAGTTGCCAGAAAATAAACTGAATGCAAGTTGTGTTCCGGATGATATGTGTCCAAATTTGTCTGAAAGGTGTGTAACTAATACCATCCCAAAAAAGAAAGTAAAATACAATGGCCAAATACGAAGAATACGTCTGATATAAAAAGACTTTACATTGATTTTTCCGAATTGGTCTTGTTCTTTAGTAAGTAATTCTGTTATTAAAAAAGCACTAAGGAAAAAGAAAAGTGGCACGCCAAAAACGCCAATCAAACTAATATGGTATCCCCAATAATATTGTGCCGGGTCAATTGGTGCCAGGTCCATTCGGTGTGTGAAGAACACAAATAAAAATGCACAAAGCCGTAGCAAATCTAACTCGGGTTTATAATACCTTGTTGGCGTCATATAATAATTTTATTGAGGATAATATATAAAATTTCAGTTCTTGTCCGGTCTGCAAATTGAGATCCGCTACTCCCATAGATCTAAATTTGACGCCACGAAACAAAGCATATTTCAGGTACTGGTTCAGTGATTTCCAGGCAGCTAACAAATACTCGTGACAAAAAATACTACTAAAATTTGCGGCAGACCTTTAAGCTATGTTCTTTTTTCAGAACCAGCCGGCCAAATTTATCGAAATGAACATCACCTGCTTGGTTTTAAAAAGATTTTTTTTTACACAAATCCGACCTGCGAAAAAATAATCACCATAATGCGAGAATACTTAATTGACTCCCCCCCAAGTTTTCCGATTGATCCATTTTGCCGTGTAATAATGTATATAGTTCTTCTGTTGCTTTGGCTTTTCTGCTGATCGGCTAAGAAAGCGTCATTGCCATAATGCTCAATCAGCCTTGGTGTACGTGCGAAAATTCCTGATGGACGAAATTAGATCCATACTACAAAAACACTACTGAAATTTCATCATTCCCGAACTTTGCTTGTGTATTTAAAAAGATGCTCCCGCTTTTATAAATATAACAAAAACGATACATGAAAATCTGAACTATACCTCCTATATTTAAATCAGTATTTCTATTAACCTGATTAAACCCTTTACAATGCTTCAGCCGAAACGCCTCCTGTCTATTGATGTGCTCCGCGCCATCAATATGTTTTTCATGATATTTGTTAACGACCTGAGTGGTGTTAGCCATGTGCCCAAATGGATTGATCATGTTAAAGGATATGAAGACGGGATGCACTTTGCCGATACAATCTTCCCTTTATTTCTGTTTATAGCCGGCTTATCCATTCCTTTAGCCATAGGCAGGCGAATTGAAAAGGGTAATTCTTTTACTTCAATTGCCGGTTATATTCTGTTACGCTCATTTGCGCTTATAGTAATGGGCTTTTTTCACGTTAATATGGAAGAATACAGCAAACAAGCTTTTTTACCCTTGCCTGTTTGGGAGTTGCTGCTAACCATAAGTTTCTTTTTAATCTGGATGGATTATCCCGAAACGCTTGCCAAAACAAAACGCTATGCCTTAATAGGTACCGGTATTGTAATTATTGCTGTGCTGGCATTTTTATATAAAGGTGTTGCCGAAGATGGTGGCACCCGGTGGCTTGAGCCATCATGGTGGGGTATTCTTGGCCTTATAGGCTGGGCGTACCTGGTTTGTTCAGGCATATACCTGCTGATAAAAGGCAATTTTACAGGATTGATCATTGCTCTTTTATTACTGGTTGCTATAAACCTTATTGTTCATGGCAAGCCCGTTATTAATGGCGAAGTACTTCGCCTTAAGATCTGGGTAATTAAAGATGGTTCCTGCGCAGCTTTGATGATGTTTGGTGTGGTAGTATCATTGTTGTATTCAAAAATAATTGCGAAAGGAAGTTACAAGTGGTTATGGCCGGCGTTTACAATTTTAGGCGCCGCATTAATAGGGCTGGGCTTTTTTGTGAGGCCATATACCCAGGGGATCTCAAAAATTCACTCAACACCTGCATGGATCTTTTTATGCACTGGCATCGGTATATTAATGTTTGAGCTTATTATATTCCTGGTTGATGTTAAAGGCAAAGCAAATTGGTTTAAAATTATTAAACCTGCGGGCACAAGCACGTTAACCTGTTATTTGATACCATACCTGTTGGTTGCTTTAATGTCGCTGGTGCATTTCAGATATCCTGAATTTTTAGATGAAGGCACCGGCGGGATCATCCGCTCATTTGCCATATCATTTATTGTTATCCTTATAACCGGAGTGCTTGAAAAAAGAAGGATCAGGCTTAAAATATAAACTTCAACTTAATGCCTCTGCTATGAAACAAAAAACGCGGCTTTTATTAGCTGCTGTACTAATTATGTTTATGCCATATGCCGCATTAAAAGCGCAGCAAAAGCAGGTGATAATTGGATATGTTGGCGGCTACAGGGGGGCAGTTAATACTGATTTGATTGCTGCCAAAAAACTTACCCATATTAACTATGCTTTTGTTGATATCAGGAATAACAGGGCCTGGTTGCATAAAGAGGCAACTGATACCATTAATTTCAGAAATCTTAGCCTGCTGAAAAAACAAAACCCAGCACTAAAAATATTAATATCAATAGGAGGCTGGGCCTGGAGCGGCAAATTCTCTGATGCAGTGCTCACCGATACAGCAAGGCAGGGCTTTGCACGCAGCGCAATTGATATAGTTAATAAATACGGGCTGGATGGGGTGGATATAGACTGGGAATACCCCGCCCGCCCCGGCAACGATGGTAATATTTACCGCCCGGAGGATAAGCACAACTACACCCTGATGTTTCAGGAAATCCGCAGGCAGCTGGATAGCCTTCAAAAGCAAACCGGTAAAACCTATTTGTTAACTACTGCTGTTGGCGGCTTTAAATCATTTTTAGATAATACCGAAATGGGGATCGCCCAGCAATACCTTAATTATATCAACCTAATGACCTATGATTTCGGTAACCGCGTAGCCGGGCATCACACTAATTTATATGCTTCAAAAAAATACAGTTCCAATGAAAATGCCGACAATGCAGTTAAAGCATACCTTGAAGCTGGTGTGCCTGCAAATAAGCTGGTAATGGGAATCGCTTTTTATGGCAAAACTTCCATTTTAGCTAATGGCGCAAAGGGGCTTGGCGATTCTGTTGTCAGCAGATCGAGGGGGAGGGGATATACTATTATAAAAGACAGCCTGATAAAAATTCCCGGTTATAAAGCTTATAGGGACAGGAATGCAAAAGCGCCTTACCTGTACAATGCCGAAACCAGGGAGTTTATAACTTATGACGATGAATGGTCTGTAAAGAAAAAATGCCAATACGTTAAAAGTAATGATATGGGCGGGGTGATGTTTTGGGAGTATAATTCAGACCTTAAAGGATATTTGCTGGATGAGATAAACCGGGTATTGAAATAGCCTTAAAACAAAAAAGAGGAAGCAAGCGCTTTCTCTTTTTGTAGTAACTGACCTCATTATTCATCATAAAGAACTAGTTGGTTAGACCGAAAATAATAATTACACAAATATATATTCTATGGAATTAGCAGACTAATTTTTTTGCATTTATTTTCAATAAAAATGCATTTATAGGGCAAAAAAATACTAACAAGGGGTTGTTTACTAACAATATCAGCATTGTTACGCCTTATTTGATGTTTTTGGCTCGTCAAATTATGATATTTATGCGGAAATAATCAATAATGCCAAAAAATGGGATAAAC
>JAQBOS010000245.1 GCA_028287925.1 Mucilaginibacter sp.
AATTACGTTCATACATATGCCTTCAATTCAGTAACTTTATTCAATGAAACCATTAAGTTTAATCCCCGCGTTTATAATGCTGCTGGCATTTAGCTGTTCGGCACAAAAAAAAATTGCTGCTAAGGAAGCCGTTAAACATACCGGCGAAAGCGTAATGATCTGCGATAAGGTTTACAGCACCGAAGTGGTTCCGGGCTCAAATACAACGCTATTATACCTGGGCAGTGAAACAGGGGAATATTTAACGGTAGTGATTAAAGGCCCTGAAAATCCAAAAATTAAATGGCACCCTGAAACTGATTTTAAAGGCAGGGCCGTTTGTGTAACCGGCAAGGTGGTTGATTATAAAGGCAAGTCGGCCATATATGTTACAGAACCCGCTCAACTAAAATTAGATATGGTTGATAATGCAGTTCATCCGGGTTTTAATAATTAGGGTTGAATGCACATCTTTTAAATGATGGGTCATACTGCAGGGTCAATGTCCTCAAATTAAGGGATCTCGTTTTAGAAAGTGCATGCCGTAGGGTCAAAGTCATTAAGACAATCTTAACTATACTAACCGCATAACTTCGACCAATACCCCCACCTAAACGGCATAGCCCTCATGAACGCCTATAAAAAATAAACAACCGTGAATATCCTCCCCGGCAGGCTACCGAGTACCCACATTTTTTATTTCAATTATTATCAAGAAAGGCTGCTTCGTTAGGAGCAAAATATTGGTAGTAAAAAAACAGAAAACAATCAATTTTCGCTCCATAGGTGCGAAACCTATCGAACTATTTTACCGCGAATTTTCGTTAATCAGCCCAAAAGGCGGAATGGGTGTTGTACCTACGGCACAAAAAATATTTGTTGACATTTTTCTACCAATATTGAACCCCGCTGGGGCTTTATAAAAAGATGTGGGTACACAATAGCCCGGTAGGGAGGACTTAAAAAAGCGCGAAGTCTCCCCAACCGGGGGAGATTTAGAGGGGGCAACCAGGCTTTTGGGAAGAATCGCGTTTGTGTTTTCCCTTAATTTAATGGCATTGCCTACTGGTTAGCAGCAGCATTACACATTCCGCCAAAAAAGATCTTTAAATATCCCCGTTCTTCCGCATCCAGGCTACAACCGCTTTGATCTCGCCATAGCTGTAATCATCTCCCAAAACTTCTTTTATAGGCGCCAACTTTTCGGCCCCGTAGCTTTCAACTATATCTTTAATGGCGGGTATTTTTTCCTGTTTTACCAGCTCGGTCACCTCCATTTCGCCTTTATATATGTAAAAGCTTAAATGGCCTTCAATAGTGGTGGGCGCTAATCCGCGCTGCGTGGCAATTTCGCTGATGGGTTTCCCTGCACGGTATAAGGTAAAACTTTCCTTTGCCGTATCTGATGATCTGCCGCTGCTTGCAGTCCGTTCCGTTTTAGCTTTCCGTTCGCGTTTGGGTACTTTGTGTGTTATTTTGGATGAAAGGCCGTTTTTTGCACTATAGTTCTTAACCGGCAGCAAAAACTCGCGGCCATAACGGGCCAGTTTTATATCACCAAAACCAGAGATCAGCCTAAGTTCATCCAGGCTTTGGGGCAGGTATGTGGCCATTTCCTGCAGGCTGGCGTCAGACAGGATAATATACGGCGGCACATTTTCATGTTGCGCAATATCCCGCCTGATGTTCCTCAACTCGTTTAGCAGGGCAGCTTCAAATGGCAACGCCTCTGTTGCGGGTTGATGTTCTTCAATAGTTTGCGATGCAACCAGCTCAACCTTTTCCAGGCCCTTTAATACCGCTTCGCTTTTTTTGGTGAGCTTTAAAACCGGGTACATATCGTCAGTTACCTGCAAATAACCCATGGCGGTTAGCTCACGCAGGTAGCGTTGCCATTCCGGTTTGCTGATGTCTGCACCTATGCCATAGGTTTTGAGCTGCTTATGCTCTTCACGGATCTTTTCGCTTCGCGACCCTCTTAAAAAATCAACCACGTAAGCGCCGCCAAAACGCTCTTTAAGCCGGGATACTGCCGACAGCGCTTTTTGAGCGATCAGCGTTGCATCAAATTTGGTGAACTCGGTTAAGCAAAAATCGCACGAGCCGCAATTTGCCGGAAAATCCTCGTCAAAATATTTGAGTAAAAATTGCCGGCGACAAGCATGCAGCTGGCAGTAATTCACCATGTCATCCAGCTTTTTAAGCATGATGCGGCTTTGGTCAGGATTATCCTCAACCATGGCAAACTGTTTCAGCTTAATGGCATCGCCGGGCGAGAAAAGCAGCATGGCGTCTGAAGGCAACCCGTCCCTGCCTGCACGGCCCGTTTCCTGGTAATAGCCCTCAATGTTTTTTGGCAGATCCATGTGTACCACGTAGCGTACATTTGATTTATTGATGCCCATGCCAAAGGCTATGGTAGCTACAATTATCCGTACCTCATCCCGCAAAAAAGCCTCCTGCGTACGGGCCTTAACGTCATTTTGTAAACCGGCGTGATAAGCCTCCGCTAAAAAGCCTTCTTCCTTCAAATCGGCGGCCAGGCTCTCGGTTGATTTCCGCGACAGGCAATATATAATGCCTGAATCCTCTTTTCGCTCATCCAAAAAAGCAAGCAGCTGGTTAAAGCTGTTCCTTTTAGGGATAACCCGGTACGTAATATTCTCGCGGTTAAATGACGAAATAAATACCTCCGGATCTTTAAGGTTCAGTTTTTCAAGAATATCTTTTTTGGTAAGCTTATCGGCAGTGGCGGTAAGCGCAATAACCGGCACATTTGGAAACTCGGTTTTCAAACCGGCAAGCATCAAATACTCCGGCCTGAAATCATGCCCCCAATGTGAGATACAGTGTGCTTCGTCAATAGCAATAAGCGTAACAGGTAGCGACTTTAAAAAGTCCATCAGCTTGCTTTCTTTTCCAAACAAACGCTCGGGCGCCAGGTACAGCAGCTTTATCTGGTTGTTTTTTAACCGGGTGCTTATTTCTATTTGTTCCTGTGTGCTTTGACTTGAGTTAATAAACGCCGCCGGGATGCCGTTAACATTCAGGGCATCAACCTGATCCTTCATTAACGCGATAAGCGGCGAGATCACAATGGTTAAACCATCAAGCAGTACCGCGGGCAGCTGGTAACATAAGGATTTACCACCACCGGTAGGCATCAGGGTGAGCACATCCTTTTTATCTAAAATATGCTGAATAATGGCCTCCTGCTGGTGCCTGAATGCGCTATATCCAAAATATTTTTGCAGTGCCTGTATGGGTGTCATTGTGATTTGATTTTGTCGGGGCTTTGATTTTTTTCGAATTTAAGAATTTTCAATTGTTTTTGCTAAAATTTTTAGGAAAATGAAATTCTTCCCGTTCTTTAATCAGGGCAAACGCATAAAAGGAGGCTCCGACGGAGCGCAAACGAGAATATTACGGTTTCTACAAACAGGACACTCCTCCGGAGTAAAAGGCCGGCATTAAACAGTTTTATCAAATATTGGCTCCGGAGGAGCACCCTGTTTATAGGGATATAGATTAAATAACTTTTTCGGGCTCCATCGGAGCCTCCTGAAATTTGCAAAGAGTGTTATAAGAAAAATGACTTATTTTAATGCGTTTGCCTGGGTCTTTAACCACCATAGTTCCAGTTCAAACAAATTAACTTTATATTAGCCTTTACTTAATCTTCATCCATGATAAAAAAGCTACTCCTGTCATTTATAATAGTAAGTTCTTTTTGTACTGCCTTTGCCCAGGGGATCCAATCGCCCGAAAAGTTTTTAGGTTATAAATTAGGCGAGCAGTTTACCCCACATGATAAAATTGTAGCATATTTTAAATACATAGCCCAGGCGTCAAAAAATGTAAAGCTGGTACAGTATGGTTCAACTAACGAAGGCAGGCCTCTTTTAGCCATGTTCATTGCATCAGACGAGAACATTGGGCGGCTTGAAGAGATCCGCCTGAACAATTTGAAACTTGCCGGATTAAATATAGCAGCAGGTAGTGTCAGTAACAATAGTGTGAAAACGGCTGCTATTAATGCTACTGCAGCTTCTCCAAACCAGCCCGTGATCTGCTGGTTAAGCTACAACGTACATGGCAATGAGCCGGCATCGTCAGAGGCCGCTATGTGGACTTTGTATGATATGGTTGATCCGGCAAACACGCGCACGCAACCCTGGTTGAAAAATACGGTAGTGGTTATTGACCCCTGTTTAAACCCTGACGGGCGCGATCGCTATGTGAACTTTTATAATTCAGTAAAAGGCGATAAGCCCGATGCCAACCCGTTTGCCCGCGAGCATGCCGAGCCATGGCCGGGCGGCAGGATCAACCATTATTACTTTGACCTTAATCGCGACTGGGCATGGCAAACGCAAAAGGAAACACAGGCCCGTGTGGCTTTATTTAATCAATGGCTGCCCGAGGTACATGTTGATTACCACGAGCAGGGCTATAATTCACCATACTACTTTGCCCCGGCAGCCGAACCCTTTCATAAGGTGATTACCTCATGGCAGCGCGAAATGCAAACAACCATAGGTAAAAACAATGCAAAATATTTTGACCAAAATGGCTGGCTGTATTTTACCAAACAGGAATTTGATCTTTTATATCCGTCATATGGCGATACTTACCCCATCTACAATGGCTCCATCGGGATGACGTATGAACAGGGCGGGATCAGCGCCGGGCTGGCTGTACTTACCCGCAGTGGCGATACCTTAACGCTGGTGCAAAGGGTTGCTCATCATCATTCAACCAGTTTAAGCACCATTGAATCGGCATCTGCACATTCACTAAGGCTTTTGGATGAGTTTAAAAGATTTTATGATAACAGCCGCGCCAATCCTCCCGGCGAATACAAGACCTATGTTATTGAAAATGATAACGTAGATAAGGTAAATGCACTGGCCAAACTGCTCGACAGGAATGGCATTCAATATGGGTTCGGGTTAAAAAACAATGTAACAGGGTATAATTACATTACCAACAAAACCGAGCAGTACACTATTAGCCCTAATGATTTGGTGATAAATGCCTACCAGTCAAAGTCAGTATTATTAAATGTATTGCTTGAGCCAAAAACTTTTGTAGCCGACTCAAACACTTATGATATAACAGCATGGTCGCTCCCTTACGTTTATGGTTTAAAGGCTTACGCGTTAAAAGAATCGTTAAAACCGGCTACTTCAACATTCAGCGCTTCAAAACCGCAGGTGCTGGTTAACACGCATGCTTATGCTTATGTATCAACCTGGCAATCAGTTAATGATGTAAAGTTTTTGGCAGCCCTGCTAAAAAGCGGCATTAAAGTACGCTATTCCGAACGACCTTTCCAGGCAGCCGGCAAAAAGTTTGCAGCCGGGTCATTACTGATAACCCGGGCGGGGAATGACCGGGGCGATTTTGATGAAACCGTTGCCCGCATAGCTACAGATCTTAACCAGGATCTTACTCCCCTAACATCGGGCTTTGTAGAAAAAGGATATGATTTAGGATCAGACGTTATCAGGTATATCCGCCAGCCAAGGGTGATGCTTGCCGCCGGTGATGACGTAAACTCAGAAGCGATGGGCGAGGTATGGCACTTTTTTGAGCAGCAGATAGGTTACCCTATTACATTGGTGCGCTACCGCGATTTGAGCAGGGCCCGCCTTGCCGATTTTGATGTGGCGATATTTCCTGATGGTGATTATGATGGTTTTCCATCTGATAAACTAATAAGCTGGATCCACGATGGCGGCAAGCTGATAGCGATCCAGAATGCGGTAGCGCAATTGGTTGATAAAAAGGGATTTTTGATAAAGAAAAAAGAAGAAAAGAAAGATGATAAGGCCGACACAAAAAGTAAAGAACTGCCTATATTATTATATGATTCCCGCGACCGCGACGCCCTGCGCTCAAGTGTACCGGGTGCTATTTATAAATTAAACCTGGATAATACACACCCACTTGGTTTTGGCTTGTCAAACTATTATTACTCCGTAAAGCTGAGCGATGATATTTACGATTTTTTGGGTGATGAGGGCTGGAATGTAGGTACGGTTAAAAAGGATGGGCTTGTATCTGGCTTTGTAGGGCAAAAAAGTAAAGAGAAAATTAAAGATGGCCTGTTGCTTGGTGTACAATCAATGGGCCGCGGCTCAGTAATATACATGGTTGATGATCCTATCTTCCGCAGCTTCTGGGAAAACGGCAAGCTGTTATTAAGCAACGCAGTGTTTATGGTAGGGCAGTAGGGGGGAAAGTTGGCAGTAGGAGGAAAGTGGGCAGTAAGCAGTTTGCAGTTTCGTCCTGCCAACTGCTTACTGTCAACTGCAAACTTTTCACCGGAACTGCCCACTGCTCACTGCAAACTGCTTACTGCCTCCTAATTCCCTTTCACCCTTCCTTTTTCGTCATCGGCGCCGCTTTGGTGCTGGCGTACCTTTATTTTATTGTTGCCAAAGTTGTAGGTAAATGTTAAACGGGTAATCCGGCTCTCATTTTTTTGTTTAATATCCAGGTTATTGCTTTGGTAATAGCTGGTAACATTATTTGTGCGGGTATTGAATATATCGCTCATGGAAAGCTTTATGTTAGCCTTTTTATCAGCAAATGAATGGCTGATGCCCGCATCGTTTGAATATTGTGGTTTCACAGTAAAGATGCCATAGGTTAAAGCCGAATTGTAGCTGCTGGTTAGCTCGGCCTTATAACCTTTAGCTATCAGGAAAGTTTGTGTGGTTCTTAACTGGTAAGCCCATTGCCCGCGATCAAGTTTACTCCCTAAAAGTGTGTCTGATTTAAAGCCCAGGTAAAAGCTTGTAGCATTAACATTACCTGTCCACCATTTTGTTATGGTATAAGGGGCGTAAAGATTAATGTTATAGTTGTTCTGGCTTTGCAGATTTAAATTGGTTTGATAGGTTGCCTTGCTTACCGGATCGGTTAACAGGATCTGGGTTATGGCGCCTGTTGTATGGCTGTAGCCTAATGTTAATGTAATTGATTTATTATAGGTGTAATTAAACTCGAAGTTGTTGGTGTATTGCGGATTTAAGAAAGGATTACCTTTTTCGTAAGTGTACTGATCCAGATAATACACAAACGGGTTTAATGCGTCATATCCCGGCCTGTCAATGCGGCGGCTGTAGGATAAACCCAGCTCATTTTTATCATTAAGGGTTTGATTTATAAAAACACTTGGAAAAAGGTCAAAATAATGACGTTTAACAACCTGGTTATTAGTGATCAAATTACCAATAGAGCTGGTATATTCTCCCCTTAGTCCTGTCTGTATCGAAAAGTTTTTATAATTCTGGCTCAGGTTTACATAAACTGCATCAACTTTTTCGGTATAAACAAACCTGTTGGTAAGCGTGGTATCATTTATAAAACTGCCGTTTACCTGTTTCTGTGCCTGTAAATTATTGTCCGTTTTTACATCGCTCAGCTTAAACCCGGTTTCCAGCTTAAGTATTTTATTAATAGGATAAGTGTAATCAACTTTAGCGGTACGGATAGTAATAACCGATGGGGTTTGATTGCGCAAAAATAAAGGCGGCGCCATTGTGCTGCCATCAGGTAAATAAAAATAGGTATCGTAGTGAGCGGCTGAGTTGTTTTTGAATTTCGAATAATCCAAATCAACGGCAAGTTCCTGTCCGGCTGTATCTATCTTATACCGGTCATTAAGGTTAAGTGCAATATTATTATAGGTTTGGTTGATTTGCGAAGTTGTGGTTTGGTAGGAGTTTACAACGTTTGGCTGTGTACCTATGTATGTTTTATTAGCATTATCATCCTGCTCCTTATTAAAGTATCCATTCACTAAAAAGCCAATAGTGTTTTTGCTGCTGATGTCATAATCGGCGCCTAAGCGGTAACTGTTGTTATGATTATCATTCGGTATGGATGAGAATTGGTTAAAATAGGTTTTGGCCCCCGTGCTGTCTGTAACAATTCTTTTAATATTCAGGGTGTGTTCACGTTTTCGGTCATCATGGCTAAATGAGCCAAACACATTTAAATTACCTTCTTTATGGTTCAATGTTAAAGTGCCGTTATCCTTAAAGGTAGCGCCATAAGCAGCTCCAAGTGTTACGCTGCCGTTGGTGCCGCTTTGCTTGTTCTTTTTAAGCTTGATATTTATAATACCCGAATTACCCGCTGCATCGTATTTAGCAGAAGGATTGGTAATGATCTCGATAGACTGAATAGTAGTTCCATCGGTCGACCGAAGCAAAGTAGCCAGCTGGGTTGATGTAAGATAGGTAAGCTTATCGTTTATCATTACTGTAACACCTTGTTTTCCTTTTATGCTGATGTTGTCATCCTTATCAACAGAAACACCCGGTGCGCGTTCCAATATTTCGAGGGCTGTATTACCTGCTGCAAGCACGCTGTTTTCAACGTTCATTACGGTGCGGTCAATCTTATGTTCAATCAGCGGTTTTGACGCTGTGATGGTAACCGCACTTAAAGCATGACTTGCCTGTTGCATTTTTAACTCAGGCACGGTAACACTTGCACCATCAGTTACGGTAAAAGGTTTGCTGGCCGTTTTTTCATATCCTACAACGGTAG
>JAQBOS010000252.1 GCA_028287925.1 Mucilaginibacter sp.
ACGACATAATATAATCTATACTTTCCCCCGGAATGCTTGACGACGAAGTGATGCTTTTGATTCTTGGATCGCGCGATACTTCCGTTTGAAAAACGCTATCCTTAACTGTAAAATTTGCAGCGTCGGCATCGGTTGCCCTCACATTTTGCGGCGCTAAAACAACCAGGGTTTGTTTCATGTCCATCCCCATATTATTGGCTTTCATAAAATTAACCTGCCGATAAACTACCATAGTACCCATCATAAAAACTATCGTAGCAACAAACTGGAAAACAACCAACCCCTTCCGCAGCGAAATACTTTGGGTATTGTTTATGAACTTGCCTTTCAGGATCTGTACCGGTTTATAGTCTGACAGGATGAGCGCCGGATAGGTAGCCGATAATAAAATGCCACCCGCTAAAACTGCGATGAGGCCCAGCGCATAATACGGATCCTTCCACAAGGTAAACCCGATTTCAACACCACAAAGTGCGCTGAACCAGGGGATGCATGGTACCACGATAAATACAGCCACAGCAACACTAATGACATTAAGCAGCAGCGACTCGAACAAAAATTGTTTAATAAGCTGTGCGCGTTGTGAGCCCAATACCTTGCGGATGCCAACCTCCTTTGCGCGCTCTATAACTTTTGCGGTGGATAGGTTTATGTAATTGATATATGCTATTAACAATATCAGCATTGCAATTAACCCAAGGTACCAAACCAAATTTCCATTACCGCCATTGCTGATCTCGTTTGAAAGATTGGAATATAAGTGGATATCCTTAAGCGGCTGCAAGCTTAAATTAATGTTATTGATATTGGTTTTGCCTTGTGTAAAGCTTACTGCATTTTGTCCGCTAAGCCCGGCATATTTTTTTATAAATGCAGGTAGTTTGGCATCAAATGTTTTAGGGTCTGTTTGGGGCGATAGGGAGATATAAGTATATGAATCCGGGTAAATCCAATCGCCGGCCTTAGCATCGGCCGATACCAAAAAGTCGAACTGCAGGTGGGAGTTTGCCGGTACATCCTTAAATACACCGGTAACCATTGCCTTAATATCGGTACCTGATACCTGCTGCTGGATCCTGATAGTTTTGCCAATTGCCTCCTGACCAGGAAAATATTTCTTTGCGGTGCTTTCACTGATAGCTACCGTATTCGGGTTGTTAAGCGCCGATGATGTTCCCTCCGCCATAGGGAATGAGAACATCCGCAGGAATGATGCGTCAGCCAGGTAAACCCTATCCTCATTAAAGGCAATTAACGATCCATTGGTTTGTTTCGATGTTACCAATCCGCCGCCTTTTGATACGCGGGTAAAATCCAGCACTTCAGGAAAGCTTGCTTTTAACGCCGGTCCCACCGCCGAATAGGTTTTTGGCATATTCTCGGTTAAATTGCCCTGGTTAAAATTCTGATGCTTTATGCGATAGATGTTCGCCGCATTTTTGTGGAAGCTATCATAGCTCAGTTCAAAGTTGATGTATTGCACAATAAGCAGGCATGCCGCTATACCGATAGCCAGGCCCATTATATTAATGAGCGAGAATAGTTTTTGGCGGATCAGAATGCGCCACGCGATTTTAAAATAGTTTGATATCATTTTAGTTCATGGTTAATAGTTTATGGTTCATAGCCGGAATTGGTTGGTCATTGAGTCATTAGTCATTGGTGTCTTTTGGTTCATGGTGATAGCAGAGGCAATTTTTAACTAATCTCTGGTCTCTATCCTCTAATCACTCTGATTTCAAACTCTTCACCGGGTTCATTAGCGCCGCTTTAATTGCCTGGTAGCTAATAGTTATTAAAGTAATAATTATTGTTGAAGCACCGGCTGCTAAAAATATACCGGCGCCTATGTTAATGCGATAGGCAAAGCTATGCAGCCATTGGCTGGCAGTCCACCATGCCAATGGAAAGGCCACCAGTATTGCAATAAATACAAGCTTCAAAAAATCTTTTGATAGTATTACAACTACATTGCTTACAGAAGCCCCGATGACTTTTCTTATACCTATTTCTTTTTGTCGTTTTTGCGCCGTAAATGCGGCTAAACCAAAAAGGCCCAGGCATGATATGATTATAGCTATCCCCGCAAAATAACGTGATAGCACAGCCACTCTTTGCTCTGATGCATACAAGGCCTGGTAATCGGCATCTAAAAATTTATATTCAAACGGGAGTCCGGGATTGTATTTTTTGTAAAGCGCTGCAAGCCTTGCAATGGTTTCTTTTTCGGTTCCGGCTCTTAATTTAATTACCAGGTTAGCTGCGTTTTTCCTGTAACTTAAAAAGAATGGCCCCACTTTTTTATACAGCGATTCAAAATGAAAATCTTTTACCACACCTATAATTTTTTCCGGCTGTCCCCAAAGCTTAACTATTTTACCAATCGGGTCCTTAATGCCCATTTCGGCAATAGCTGTTTCATTGAAAATTACTCCGGCAGTGTCAGAAACGAATTTACGGGAGAACGGCCTGCCTGCCGAAGTTTTTAAACCCATCGTTTCCATAAAATCGTAATCAGCATATAAGCCGCTGAATTCTATCCGGTGAGTTTTCCCTTCCCAATCTATTCCGCCGCCGCCGCTATGGTTTCCAAGCATATCACCCTCCATATCTGTTGCATTTACTACACCGGGTATGGTTTTAGCATCTGTTAAAAATGCCTGCTCATTTTGTTGCAGCTTTCCATCGTTTGGGAAATTAATGATATGATCTTTATTATAGCCCAGGTTTTTGGTTTGGATCAATTGCATTTGCCGGTAAACAACCATTACCGAAACGATAAGTACTATGGAGATAGCAAATTGAAAAACAACCAGAATTTTACGAACTATTGACTCGCTGCCAGATCCATTTACCTGGCCCTTTAATATTGCTGCAGGCTTAAAACCTGAAAGATACAAGGCCGGATAACTGCCTGAAATAATGCCTGTAACCACGGCCATTAATATTAAATAAGATACAAAACCGGTACTGAAGTTAAGGCTTAGATTTTTCCCGGTAATCTCTTTGAAT
>JAQBOS010000265.1 GCA_028287925.1 Mucilaginibacter sp.
CAAAGATTTTTTTGACTATCGTTCAATAACTTAATTACATGCTTACCGCTAACGGAGTTCTTGTTTCCCGGCTGTGGAAGATAATGTGTGAATTTTTGCGTTGACGAATTCATAAAGTTTAATCCCCCGCCGTCGGTACCAATCCAGTACCCTTTCTCAGTTTCGGCAAACGTGGCAACTATATTATTGCTTAAGCCATCAGGATCAAAAGGGTCTTTATGAAAGTAATCAAACATTGATAAGTTGGTATCATAAAACCTTACGCCTGCTTCATAAGTTCCAAGCCATAAGATACCACCGTTATTATAGATATAGTTTATAGAATTATTTTCGCTGGTTGTGGCCTTATTGTCACCAATATATTTTGTAAATATCCCTTTGTTTTCATCAAACAGGTCGAGCCCGTCTTCGGTGCCAACCCATATTTTTTTTCCGGCACCATGTGTTAAAGCAAATACGTTATTATTAACTAATGAGTTAGCATTGCCGGGCTGATGTGAAAAATTGGTAAATGTTTTTGTTTTGATATTGAACAGGTCAAGACCGTTGCCCGCCGTGCCGATGTATAAATTTCCGTCGGTGTTTTTCAGCAGAGTGTTTACCTGGTTGTTGCTTAAGCTATTTTTATCGTTATGCAAATAAAGCTTTGTAAAGCCCGTACTGTAATTAAATTGTATGAGCCCACCGCCGGTGCCTAACCAAAGATTACCCTCATTATCTTCAGTTATTGAGTTAATATGGTGGCTTGCTATATCATCGTGATTTTTGGTATAGAAAAATCTTTTGAATTTTTTCGTTTTCGCGTCAAGAAGGTTGAGGCCAGAATAAGTGCCCACCCATAGGTTATCTTTACTATCCTGAAAAATGGTGTTCACATCCGGGCTTGATAGCGTGCTTTCATCATCTCTTTTTGAAATTAGGGTAGTAAAAGAGTTGGTGTTTTGGTTGTATTCAGTTAAGCCGCCGGCGCTGCCTATCCATATATGGGCTTCCCTGTCTTCAAGAATATAAGTAATGTTGTTTGCAGGCAGCGAGTGGATGTCCTTTGGGTCGTGCCTGTAAATAGTAAACGTATAGCCGTCATAACGGTTTAAGCCGTCATCGGTTGAAAACCAAATGAAGCCCAGATGATCCTTTAGAATACATTTTACATCGCTCTGTGAAAGACCGTTTTCAATAGTGAGTGATGAAAACTTTACTACTTTGTTTTGAGCATTTATCCCACTATTGAGCACTAATAAAATGCTAAATAACAGTGCTGAACGCAAAGTAAAAGATTTTATGAAGGAATATAACATTACCAATTTTCTTATCAGCAGGTTGTTTGGTTATAACGGCAATTAAAATATGGCTGACCATAAAATAATAAACGTGGACAGACTGTATATGCCTTTTACGTTGGTTTTTAATAAAGGTTATGTAACACAAAGAATGCCAAAAAGATAGCTTAACCTATAAGATAAGAATTATACGTGAAATTGTTATTCTGCCGCCACCGCTTCCGGGGCCTGGATCTGGTTTAGTGATAACGGGATTAGCTTTTTAGTTTTAAAGAAGGTGATGGTAACGATAGCCAGCGTCATGGTACCCCCAAAAATAACCGAAGTAACGGTTCCTAATAATTTTGCAGCGGTACCTGATTCAAAGGCGCCTATCTCATTTGATGAACCGATAAACATAGAATTTACCGCCGATACCCTGCCACGCATACGATCGGGCGTTAATAGCTGCATAATGGTGCCCCTTATGATAACGCTGATGCTATCAAAAGCACCCTCAGTAAACAGGAACACGAGCGACAAGTAAAAGCTGCGTGACAAGCCAAAGCATATAATGGATAAGCCAAAGCCTGTAACCGCGATCAACAGGTTCCGCCAGGGCTTGCCCATGGGTGAGAACCTGGCCATTGCCAGCATAGTTAAAACTGCGCCCAGTGAGGATATAGCACGCATTATCCCCAACCCTTCGGAGCCAACTTTAAGAATATCATTGGCAAACACGGGTAGAAGAGCCACTGCTCCACCAAAAAATACAGAGAATAGGTCAAGGCTCATAGCCCAGATAAGCATTTTACTGTTAAATACAAATGATAAGCCTTCCTTAAGACTTGTCCATATATCCTCTTTAGGTATAAATACAGGCGGGTATGAGCGTAGCAGGTAGATAAGTATAATTGAAAGTAACAGAATAACAATTATAACGCTGAATGCAATAGTTATTCCGTAAAACCCATAAATTAAACCACCTGCCGCAGGGCCAAGGATAGACGCGATCTGCCAGCTTGAGCTGCTCCAGGTACTTCCATTAGGGTAAAGTTCTTTGGGGATGCTTTGCGCATATATAGTAAAGGTTGCCGGGCCATAAAAAGCGCGGGCCAATCCATTTAAAAATATCATAAAATATATGATAGGGACTATCCACCCTTTGTGCAGGTAAGGGTTCATGCTTTTCATAGTAACAATGAACATTACAATGGAAGCAAAAAACACCAGGCACGATATCGTAAGCAGCATTTTTCTCTTTTCAGATTTATCGGCTACGTAACCACCATACATGGCAATGCCAATGGCGGGTATGGCTTCGCACAGCCCCACCAGGCCTAATGCAAATGCACTTTTTGTAAGCTGATAAATGTAAAAGCCAATAATTACAGCCTGCATCTGGTAGGCAAATGTGAAGAAAAAACGCATCCCGAGATAGGAGCGGAAATCTTTATAGCGCAATGCTGCAAAGGAATCGGGTTTGGGTTGACTATTACCTTCTTCTGACACTAATTATTTTTTTTTAAGTGCCGCAAATTTACAATTTGTAAAATAATGTAAAGACACAATCAGCGAGTAAGATGAATCATTTTTAAAGATATTTTAACCCATGGCAGCAGGTTTATAACGCACTGCATAGTATCCGTTTGGGTACCTTGATGCAAGGCCGTTTTATAACTAATTTTATATCAGCTTATTAATAAACGAATATTATAGCGCTATAATGAGCTAATTAGTGAAATGGATATAAGAATACCCCTTAAAGATGAAAAAGCAGGTACTGATCCTCTTAACATTATTTGGATTGTTTATAATAAATTCCTGTCAAAAAGATAGTAATGGTCAAAACAAATCATCAAACAACCATCAGGATACCACTCAAAACAATCCGCCTCCGGTTGTTCCGCCAATTGTCACCATTACCCGAACCCCGCTTACCATTTTACTACCCAACAATTGCTCCCAGTCGTTTATCATTACTAATACGGGCCCGCAGGGCAGCACACTGAACTATACCGTAGCAGACGATGGGGCGCTTGGCGGATTTCTTAATTTTACGAATGGGACAGGATCGTTAGCAGCAGGAGCAAGCGCTACCATCATGGTTAGTGTTAAGCCGGCTTTTGTGAATAGCAAGGTTAGCCTTGTTGGGTCGTCACTCGTTTTAAACGTATATACGCCTCTGGCATCTAATTATACAAAAATTCCCGTGGTGGTGAAGATCAAAAACATTTCAAGCATTTTGCCATTATTCATCGGGACATGGAGTGGAACGTGGACCGGTGAAAGTTACGGCCGCAGTAACCCAACGGAAGCCCAGCCATCATCTCCAGTGAGTGGTACCTTGGACCCTCACCTTGAAAACCATTGATACCATTGGCCTGACAGCCACAGGCTCTCTAACCTGGAATGGCACGGACGCTTATTGGACATACATTATTGATAAAAACGGCATTATCACAACGGCCACCCCAAATCCGTTTATCCCCAACAGAACCATTCAATTTGATGCTTCTAACGCAACATGGTCTTATGATGCTGTCGGGGGATCAGGATGTATTCAAAGCCAGATAAATTTGATAATAGCAGGATTTAATAATCAACCAAATCCAAGTGACGCCTTTTATGGCCCCTGGTTTAGCGCTGTGCTGGATCTTAGCTCCAACACAGCCTTTTCATCGGGAAATGGTTTTTCCACACATCCTTATGCCCCTGTTACCTTTGACACAAATTTTTCAAATGGTACTATAATAGGCAAAAAGCAGTAAATGAATACATTTAGCTTGCTATTATTAATTAAAGCCATGCAGATCTATCAAATAGATCAATGAAGCCATTGATGCGGCGCCCAATTCAAGCTCACGTTTATTTACGTTTTCAAAAACATCATTTGGCGTGTGGTGTACATCAAAATAGCGTTGCGAATCTGGTAGATAGCCAATCAGTATAACTCCTTTCTGTTTTTCAATTAATGGGCCGATATCACTACCGCCGCCGCCGGCAACAAGGGTACCGGAGCCATAAGGCGCCAGTAGTTTACCCCATTTGCCATTAATATTCTGGATCCACGCAGGAGATGCCCCTTCAAATGTAAAACCCCTTGGTGTAAATCCGCCCAGGTCTGATTCTATGGCTGCAATGTGCTCTTCTTTATTCGCTACAGCAAGTTCGGCATATTTAATACCGCCCCTGTCGCCATTTTCTTCATTTATAAAAAATACAGCCCTTATAGAGTTTTTAGGTTTATAGCCTAAAACCTTAAGCAAGCGCAGGGCTTCAACAGATTGCATTACACCGGTACCATCATCGTGTGCACCTTCGGCCAAATCCCATGAATCAAGGTGACCGCCAACTGTTATAAATTTATTAGGATTTTCGGTTCCTTTCATTTCGCCCACTACGTTGAATGATGGTGCATCGGGCAGTGTTTTACAACTCTGTTTAAAGTAGAACTTAACAGCAGGTAACGATCGCATTTTAAGCATGGTGCTTAATTTGTTGGCGTCAATGGTTGAAATAGCCGCAGCAGGGACATTTACACCATTTTTTACAACTGATGTTGCCCCTGTATGCGGAAAATTATCAAGACTTTCAGTTAATGAACGTACAATTACGCCAACTGCACCATATTTTGCTGCTACAGCAGGGCCGGCATTGCGCTGGTCGCCGGCTGTGCCGTAGGCCCATAGCGTTTCAATAAATTTTGGATCAAACGGGCGGTTAAAGAACACGATCTTTCCCTTAATAACATCTTTACCAAGCGTTTCAAGTTCTTTTAAGCTATGAACTTCTATAACCGGCGCCGTTAAACCATTTTGAGGAGTAGCTACCGACATACCTAAGGCGGCAATATGCACACTGATCTTAGTGTCGCCCTTAATTATCGCTCCTTCTTCTTTAGCACCGCGAACCCAATGCGGCACCATTACCGGCTGTAAAAAAACACGGTCGAAACCATAGCTTTCCATTAGCTTTTTGCCCCATTCAACCGCCTTTTGAGCATTTGCAGAACCGCTTATCCGCTGGCCAATATTTTTGCAGAGGTAATGAAGATTGCCATAGCATTGACCATTAACCAGTTCTTCATCATAGATCTTCCTGATCATTAAGGAGTCCTGGGCTTTTAGTAAGCCGCTTATTAAGATCAAGGCAGATAGGAGGGTAAGTTTTATTTTCATTGTTGTAAAGTTGTTCGGTAAATATATGATTTAGGAAGTCAGATTTAAGTTTAACCCGGATATGTTTTTTTTCAAAGGCCTCGTTGAGAGCTGCGCCGTTTCAAAACCTAGTGAATTTTAAAGAAGTGAATTATGAAATGTTATTCCTGCTTTGCCTGTTAATTATTGCAATAAGTAATATTTTATTTATGATGTGACGATAATAATTATTATTAAATAATATTGTAATTAATAAATATATCCTTACATTTAATCAACTAAACCAATTATTCTCATGAAGAAGGAAAAAAAATCAGCGGGTAAACTTAGCCTCAAAAATGAATTAACCAAAAACGAATTAAAACAAGTTACCGGTGGTGTAAGTGGATATACCCATTGCAGTGATGGTAATTACCAAATTGGTTGCGCGCCAGCTTATTGCCCTGCTGCAGGGCATGGGTCGTACCTTGGCTGCTCTTAGTGGAGTATGTTGTTAGCTGAACCTGCTAAATAATAAGAGTTTAGAAACCTTCCCTTTTAGGGAGGGTTTTTTGTTGAATACCGTTGTTTAGTAATTATTTTGATGTAGGGAAGGTTGTGTGTGAGTTTCTTCTCTGTTAAATGAATTCTTCTTGCTTAAGCCTTTTTATTATGGCCTCAATGTTCAACTGTGTCGTATTCATTTTTTAAATATATTTCAGCTAAAATTACCGTTTGTGCAATAATTTTAACGTAGGTAATTATTCTTGCACCGCCAGATTTACCTTTTGAAGAGCTACTAATAGATAAACGAATCTTAAATACGTTCCTTCCTAAATCATTGCCAATTGTTGGATTTTTGGCGAGTTGATCTATCAATAAATTAACATCGGCTAAAATGCTTTTATGCTTTTTGGCAATATGCTTTAATTCTTTCTTAAAGCCAGAAGTTAAGACAACATCAAACATCACTGTTAAGTTCAGCTTCTATTTCTGCAATGGCTTCTTTAGCATTTTGTAACTTAACTTTTCCGGCTTCCCAGGCATTTATTTCAGTAAAAGATTTTTTAAGCTTTTTTAATAGTTTATCATCGTCTTTATTTAATTCAGCACTTTTATCTATTTTATAGTTTAGGCCAAATCTGGTTAAGATTTCCTTTAGTACAGGTAAATCCTTTTCATTATCGATATTTACTGTTAAAGTGGTCATATAACAAAATTACTAAATAATTGGCAAATAGTATATTTCAAAGTTCTTAACCAGCCCTCTATTTTCCGTATATTAACGTGAGTTCGATATAAAGGTTGGTATTATAGTAATTGATTATCAGATACTTACATTTATGTAATCTTTAGCAAAAAGCAAAGTATCTGATAATCAGCGTGTTCCACTTTGTTCCAGGTGTTCCGCGTGTAAAAATGGAACGCTTTGCCGGCGGGGATACACAAACTTGCGCTTCACCTCATCTAAAGCTATGGTTGCACGCGGTTGGAGAAGGGTTTGGGGTGAGGGGATCGTTTGCTTATGTCGAACTCACGTTAAATTAACGTGAGTTCGATATAAAT
>JAQBOS010000267.1 GCA_028287925.1 Mucilaginibacter sp.
TGCCTATTTTTAGCAACATAGGAGTAACCTTATTAATTATTGCCTGTACAGCCGTTGTGGGTTTAATTTCAGGCATCTATCCGGCTGCATATTTATCCGGATTTCAGCCTGTAAAAGTTTTGAAAGGCTCAATTCAAACAGGCAAAAATAAAGGCTTGCTAAGGAATATCCTGGTAGTAGGACAATTTACCAGCGCCATCTTCCTGATGATAGCCACGGTACTTGTGGTAAAGCAATTATATTTTATGCAGCACCAGGACCCGGGCTTTACTAAAGACCAGGTGGTTACCGTGCCATTAAATATGGTTTCGCCCGCTAAATACGATCTTTTAAAACAACAGCTGCTAACCAGCAACCTGGTAAAAGGCGTAACAGCAGCACAGGATAATTTAGGAAGCCATTTAGATCAATCGGGGATTGAATTCAGGCCTTCAGATGCCCCTAAACGCCAGCTAACCGCAACCAGGCTGATAACTGATGCAGATTACCTGAAATTGTATAAGATAAAGTTGCTGATGGGTAACAACTTCTCGGGCGAGAAACCGCAGGAGGGAAGGGAGTACATTATTAATGAGGCACTGGCAAAAGAATTATTAAAAGATCAGCCAAAAAAACCTTTATCATCATTAATTGGGCAAACATTTGGATACGATTCATTGGGCACCATAAAAGGTATCGCCAAAAATTTCAACTTTAACTCGCTGCATTACAAAATTGAAACCCTGTTTATGCTAAGCTATAAAGGCGATGGCTTCAGCACTATGTCGGTAAAAATAAATGGCGGCGAAACAAGCAAAGCCATTGACTTTATAAAAAACACATGGAAAAGTACTGTGCCCGATGTTCCATTTGAATACCAATTCCTGGATGATCATTTTAACGAAGTTTACCAGGTTGATGACCAGGTTAGCAAAATTGTAGGGATCCTGGCGGGCCTGATCATTATTATCTCTTGTCTGGGCTTGTTTGGTCTGGCATCATATTCGGCAGAAAAACGAATAAAGGAGATAGGAGTACGCAAAGTATTAGGCGCGTCGGTGCGGAACATTACATTATTGCTTTCAAAAAACTTCCTCAAATTGGTAGTAATAGCCAATATTATAGCCTGGCCAATAGCCTGGTTTGTAATGTACCACTGGCTGCAGGATTTTGCTTACCGCATCAGTATCCAGTGGTGGATCTTTGTTGTTGCAGGCATCATTTCTATTTTAATCGCATTTTTTACAGTAAGCTTTCAATCAATAAAAGCAGCGGTTACCAACCCGGTGAAAAGTCTTAGAAGTGAATAGACAGTGGGCAGTTAAAATTTACACGCACAAGAATCAGTTTCACAATCTTTCGGTCTTCCGGACTTTCCGTCTTCCGGACTCAAAGATTGTATCATAACCGTACGCCCCATGTTACATAAGCGAACAGTTTTTACTTGAAGTTTAATTTACAATGCATTGATATATAGTTAATTAAAAGTTTGGTATGTTATTGATACTTATGTGCCAGAATGTGGGAAAGCTATGATTAATTCAAATACTTATTTAATAAATTAGCAGCTCAAATCATTAATTCACTAACTCAGTAATTCACTAATTAAAACACATGTTATCACTTCAGCATATTTCGAAATACTACCAGGCCGGCGGCAACAAGAACATTGTACTTAACGATATAAACCTTGATATTGATGAAGGCGAATTTATCTCAATAATGGGCCCGTCGGGCTCGGGCAAATCAACGTTGCTGAATGTTATAGGTATGCTTGACGAGCCATCAGAAGGATACCATTACTTTGTAGGCAACGCTGTTCACCAGCTTAAAGACAAGCAACGCTCGGCCCTGTATAAACAATACATTGGTTTTGTTTTCCAGGCTTATCATCTTATTGATGAGCTTACCGTTTATGAAAACATAGAGACCCCCTTGATTTACCAGGATTTTAAAGGAGTTGAACGTAAAGCAATGGTGGCTGATATGCTCGACCGTTTCCAGATTGTTGGTAAAAAAGATCTTTTCCCTGCGCAGCTATCCGGCGGACAGCAACAATTGGTGGGCATTGCCCGTGCATTAATTGCTAAACCTAAATTGTTACTTGCTGATGAGCCTACAGGTAACTTAAACTCAAAACAGGGCGAAGAAATAATGGAACTGTTCCGCAAATTAAATAAGGAGGATGGTGTTACCATAATACAGGTAACGCACTCCGAAAAAAATGCCGAGTACGGTTCCCGGATCATTAATCTTTTAGACGGAAGAGTAGAATCATCAAGAAAGTTCTAACCCGCAAATAAATATCACAGAAATCATGTTTTTTAAAAAAATACCACTGCTACTTTTATTTTTATCAATAGCTGCATTTGTGAAAGCCCAGCCACAACAACAACAGCTGGATAGTGTTTTAACATTGCAACAATGCGTTGATTTGGCTATAAAGAATAACCTGACAGTAAAGACCAGCGGAACAACCATGGAAAGAGACCGCATATACTGGCAGCAAGCCAGGGAAAACCTTTTACCGACTTTAAGTGGCAACGCTTCATATGGTGTTAGTTTCGGACGAGGAACAAATTCAACAGGTGTAATTGTTGACGCTGCGCAAACCAAATCGGCCAGTTTTTCACTTAATAGCAACCTGCTTTTATTTAATGGGTTTAGTGCAATAAACAACATTAAGCAAAACTCGTTAGCTTACCAGGCTGGAAAAATGGATTTCCAGGAGGTAAAAAACGAAACCACATTAAATATAATTGCCCTTTATTTTGCTGCTTTGAACAGCGAAGATCAGCTTAGCCAGGCCAAATTACAATTTGAAGGTTCAAAGGCAAACCTCGACCGCGAAACTACGCTAAACGATGCAGGTAGTGTAACACCTACCGATTATTACAATATAAAAGGCACACACGGTACCGACCAGATAAATGTTTATAATGCGCAAACGGCAATGTTAACAGCAAAGATTAACTTGCTTGAAGCAATGAATGTTCCCTTTAAAAAGGATGTAAAGCTTGAAAGGCTACAGGCAGGCCAAACACCTGCTGGTTATACTCAAACACCTGATGAAATATATTCTTCGGCACTAAGTAGCCTGGCACTGATTAAGGCTGCCGATTTAAGGGTTAAAGCTGCGGAAAAAGAAGTTGCGGCTACCAAAGGGAAATTATTCCCTACATTATCACTTGGGGGCAACTACCAAACCAGCTATGCAAATAACTCGCCGGGAAGCTTTAGTTCCCAATTTAAACAAAATAAATATTACGGCCCCAGTTTAAATCTATCGATCCCGATATTGAATTATTTTCAAAATCATAATAATGTAAAGCTGGCAAAGCTTGATTTGCAAGATGCGCAGAATAATAACAACAATACACAAGTTCAGCTTAGGCAACAAATAGAGCAGGCGCACGCTAACATGACCAACGCCTACGACCGTTTTAAGATACTTATCCAGCAGGTTGAAACCTATCAGTCATCATACGACGCTACAAAAGTTAAGTTTGACGCAGGTGTGGTAACATCCGATATATTTATTATATCAAAAAACAACCTGGATGCAGCCAATGTTAACTTAATTAATGCCCGCTATGAGTATCTTATCCGCACAAAAATATTAGATTACTACCAGGGAAAACTTAGCTTTTAATTTTTTATAATTCTTTTGGATTAGTAAAATTTATTCTAATTTTATCTCAGATTCTACCAGATATCCGGCTTGCATTAAAACTAAATAATGCAGGCCGGATATTGCTAATTATAGGGCATCCCCTTAAATCAATTTCAACACAATAACCAAACATTTACTTCGTATTAATAACTATGAAAAAACTTATCCTCACCCTGGCGATTGTTACTGCCGCACTTAGTTTTACTTCGGCCCAAATTTTACCATCTTTTCAATTTGGGATTAAAGGCGGGGTAAATCTTTCAAAACTTAATTATTCAGGTTCGACATTTAACAGCAGTAACCGCGCCGGCTATTTAGGTGGTTTATGGGCAAGGGTTGGAGCTTTAGGCTTTAACTTTCAGCCGGAACT
>JAQBOS010000301.1 GCA_028287925.1 Mucilaginibacter sp.
ATGGGTGGTTTATTAATCGGCGTAATGGTAATGGTTTCGCTGTTGTTTTATCCGCTGATCAATTATTTATCAAAAAAGATCGGCAAGAAGCCAATTGTATTGTTTTCATTCGCATTGCTCAGCCTGATATTTGCCATGATCTACTTCTTAGGAAAACTCCCGGTTTCGCCCGAAGTACAGGTTTATACTTTGGTGCTTTGCGCCGCATTCCCTTTGGCCTCTTTAGGGATCTTGCCAAACGCCATACTTGCCGAAATTGCCGAAAAAGACGCCATTGACACCGGCGAAAATAACGAAGGGATGTTTTTTGCCGTTAAATACCTGTTTGTAAAACTTGGGCAAACATTAGGCATTGCCTTATTTGCCTTCCTTACTGTTTATGGAATAGATGCAGGCCATGATTTTGGCCTGCGCCTTAACGGGATCTGCGGATTTGCGCTTTGCCTGGTCGCGTTTATTTTCTTTACCCGCTTTAGAGAGAAGAAACCAGGGATAGGGAAAAATTCATGATCGATCGTCCACTGGTCACGGTAAATCATCAGGCAGTCAGCATAAATTAGGATAGGGAATGGCTGTTTTGCAAGTGCCTCCTGTTTTCTTACTCCGCCTTTAAGGGGCAACCGTGTATCCATATCTATTTATAACCCCATCGGGGTTCAATATTAGTAGAAAAACAACAACCCAATAATTCGTGTGCCGTAGGTACATAACCCCGCCGCATAGGAGTCGCCATTAAATAGTTCAATAGGTTTCGCACCTAATGGAGCGAAAATTGATTGTTTTCTGTTTTTCTACCAATATTTTGCTCCTAACGGAGCAGCCTTTCTTGATAATTACTTGAAATAAAAGATGTGGATACACGGTAGCTTTAGTGGGCCGGGGGGCAAACTGTATTTAAAAAAGTTTCTACGGCGTAGGTGGATAATTGTCCGCCGGGACCGTTTAAATTAAAATCGAACCCATGGGTTGCCCAGGGTAATTTCAGCCAGTAATGTTTTATCCCGTTTTGCTGTAGTTTTAAATTGAGGCGGCGGCTGTGCTCGGGTGAAACCAGCACATCGTTATTACCATGGATAATGAGTGTTGGGATAGCTTGTTTATTTACAAATTCTATTGGTGAACAGGCAGCGTATTTTTTTTGTACCTGGCTGTATGAACCGCCAATATAATTTCTCATTACCTTCCTCGAATCCATTATCAATGGATTTGATGGAACAGAATATCCCCAAACCATATCCGCCGGTCCATAAAAATCAATCACACCTTTCAAGGCCGGCTCATAGATAGTATACGCAGCCAACAAGGCTATTTGCGCACCCGCCGAGCGGCCCAGTAAGACAAAATTATTGGTGTCGATATGTAATTCCCGGGCATGTAGTTTTAAATAAAATATAGCAGCCCGGAGATCCTCAACGGGTGCCGGGGTTTGATATTTTGGGGCCATACGGTAGTTAATGGAAGCAATATTATAGCCCTTTGTAGCAAGGTAACTATTCAATTCAGGCAGTTGCCGGCTATCACCCCCCGCCCACGAGCCTCCATGAATTATTATGACACAAGGCCTGTTTCCTTTCAATTGCGATGGATAAAAATCAAGCGCCATTGAAGTATCCGGGTACTTTACATAGGTATAGGTTTTATAAGGCACATCTTTAGTGCTTTTAAATAAGTTCCAAAAGCTGAAAGGCTGCCTGCTACCTGGGAAATTAACAGGTGATCCGGATAGTGATTGGGCCATATCCTGCTTAACATCCCCTGCCGCCCAATATGCTCTAACAACGGGCGAAAGAAAAATTACCAGCGTAACAAGCCCCAGGATTGTGCCTGCCAGTTGATATTTCTGTACCCAAAAACCTGTTGCAGTTAACAGCGCAGTAATTCCGGCAAATAACAATGGAAACTCAGTTACGCCAACTGCCAGCAACCATAAATAATAGACAGGCGCCCTTGAAAAGCTTAGCAGTGAGATAAGGAAGAAAATAAGAATAAAGTAAAAACGGATCATGTAAATGTTATTATGTAATGACACGGTACTTTGTGCCTTCAGGGTTTATGCTTTTGCGCTGCCTGTACTTTTACGTTGTTAAGTACGGTAAAATAAAGCATTATAGCGCGTATTAAACCGGAATTAATTTATTTTCATAATGTGACTTACGATGAGTTAGTTGAATAGCGATTTATTATAAATAATTAATCCTTCGTTCAGCTATTGCCTATGGATCTGTTAGTTGGTATTGGAAAATATTTTACGATAAATATTTTCCAATACCAACAGGAAAAGTATATTTGTAAAATATTTTCCAAACTGTAAATGAAAGAAAAAATTATTGAATCATCCTTACAGCAGTTTTTAGCTAATGGCATTCGTAATATCACCATGCAAAAACTTGTACAAACACTGGGCATCTCTACAAAAACCATGTACAGGTATTTTAACAATAAGGAAGAACTACTGGAAGCCTGTATCAATTTACACTATAAGGAATCTGATAAACAGGTAAAACAATTGCTGGATGGTTCGCCAAATGTGGTTGTTTCGCTTTACCGCATTTACTCAAAATCTATGGAGCTTGATTTTGGTACCAATCACCTCTTTTATCATGATCTGAATTATTATTACCCTGCGCTGCAGGATAAAGTAATTAAACAATATACCAAAGGTATAATGGAAACTTTAACCGGGATGATAAAAACCGGAATTGCCGAAGGCCTGTTTTTAGCCCACCTGCAACCGGGGGTTGTATTGGAGGCATTTTCTGTTTTATATACATCCATAACACGAAATGATACTTATAAAAAATTCGGCCTTACACCGGATGAAATAGCTAATAACACCATTAATATTTATTTAATAGGCATATGCACCCATAAGGGGATGCAGCTATTAAATCAACTGAGTTAATTATCAATTAAACCTAAAGTTATGCGTAAACTATTTACACTGCTGCTAATTTTTACAGGTATTTTATCAGCAAATGCTCAATTAACAGATTCACTTTCCCTAATGCCATGGCCACAATCGGTTAAGCTTCAAAGTGGCCGGTTTGTATTTACCGACAAGTTTACTGTAGGCCTTAACGGACCGGTAAGCGAAAAACTAACTGGCAGCGTTAACCGGTTTTATCAGCAATTGGGTAAACGCACCGGGCTTTATTTTTCGCAGGAATATATTACTGCAGCAGATAACAATACCAATGCGCAGCTTGTAATCAACTTTAAAAAAACGATTTTACCGTCAATTGGTGTTGATGAAAGCTACACTTTAAGCGTTTCATCAGCAAAAATAATTATAACGGCGGCAACAGACCTTGGCGCTATGCACGGACTGGAAACCCTGTATCAACTGTTGATGCCGGGTAAAACCGGACATTACTGCCCGACTATTGAAATAGCCGACTCGCCCCGGTTTAAATGGAGGGGATTGATGATAGATGTTGCCCGGCACTTTATTCCGGTTGAAGTTTTGAAAAGAAACATTGACGCAATGGCAATTGTGAAAATGAACATACTTCACCTGCACCTTTCGGACGATGAAGGATTTAGGGTTGAATCAATGGTTTACCCTCGGTTGCAACAAGCAGGCTCCAATGGGCTATATTACACACAGCAACAACTAAAGGAACTGGTTAATTACGCGCATAACCGGGGGATAATAATCGTACCGGAGTTTGATCTTCCCGGCCATTGCTCGAGTATCCTGGCCGCATATCCTTTTTTAGCCAGCTATCCTGCAGATTACAAACCTGCTAAACGGTATAATCTGGATACGGTAAAAAATCTGAATATAATGAAGGTGATGAGGCTTATAAACGAGATGCAAACCCCAACCATCGACCCATCAAAAGAAAGCACCTATACGTTTTTCGACAAGTTTATTAAGGAAATGAGCGGCTTGTTCCCTGACGCCTACCTGCATGTGGGCGCCGATGAAAATAACGGTGTTGCCTGGAAGCAAAACCTGGCCATAACAGCGTTTATGAAAGTTAAGGGCCTTAAAAACACCGACGAATTGCAGGCTTATTTTGTTAAAAGGATGTACGCCATTGGCAAAAAGTATAATAAGCGGCTGATAGGTTGGGAGGAAGCGTTTAATCCATCATTACCCGAAGATGTGATCATACAAAAATGGAAGCCTGCTGCAACTGATAGCTTATCAAACAAAATAATTCAGCACAACAACCAGCTGATAATTTCAAGCGGGTACTATCTCGATCTTTATTTTCCGGCTTATATTCATTATTTAAACGACCCGGTTTCCGCCGGTATAAGCCCGGCCGATGCGGATAAAGGCGTATTAGGTGCTGAAGCTGCCATGTGGAGCGAAATGGTGAACGATGAAAATGAAGAGATCAGGGTGTGGCCCCGTGCGGCTGCTATTGCAGAGCGGCTCTGGTCGGCAGCAACGGTAAATAATGCTGACGATATGTACAGGCGCTTACCAAAAACAGATTTTGAGCTGAATGACCGTGGTTTGCAGGGGAGCAGCAATTACGTTAATATGCTGTCGCGATGGGTTAACGGAGCAAACGCAGGAGCAATAAAAACACTTGCTGATGTTTATACGCCAATAAAAGGATATAGACGGCTAATGTCAGGTATGTTTACGCCTGTTGCCGTACACCCAACCCTTTCAAGCCCCATGGTTAACATTGCCGATGCGGTAGGGTGCGATTCGGAACCACGCCTGCATTTCAGGAAATTGGTTGCTACTTACCTTTCGAAGCATGATACCGTCTGCCTTACCCAAATAAAATGGCAATTGTTGCAATGGAAAAACAATAAGGTGAGGTTTGATGAGCTGGCCGCAAATTCACCTTACCTGCAAACAATAACAGACCTGTCCAATCAACTTACAGATGCAGCTACCATTGGCTTGCAGGCATTAAACGGAAGCGGCAATAAGGATGATCAATTAAAACAATTGCAAAAAGCGGGAATGCCTTTGCATGAAGTTCAGTTAGCTATCCTGCCTGAGATTGAGGCTTTAATTACCGGTAAGCTAAAAGATGAGCCGGCATCATACCCCTTGTTTTAAATCGTAAAAAATCAACCCATAAAAAAGCCGGACCCTCAATTGAAGGCCCGGCATGAGTTGATTGATTTATTAAGATCTTTAAACTAAATTACTTTTTATGTAGGTAATGCTTTGGGTAATGCTGTCATAAGGGTTGCCTGGGCAAATATCCTGTTCAACAAAGAAATATTTCATGCCTGCTTTATTTGCGTGCTTAAATATATTTTTGAAATCAATTATGCCATTACCCACTTCAGTAAACATGCGTTTTTCTGTTTTGTCCATATCCTTAACATGCCATAGCGGGAAACGGCCCGGATGCTCATTGATCAGCGCGATAGGGTCCTGGTTGGCTTTGGTTACCCAGTAAAGGTCCATTTCCATTTTTACCAGGTTTTTGTCTGTAGTACCCAGTAAGGTTTCGTACGGATATTTGCCATCTTCCTGGATAAACTCAAAATCGTGGTTATGGTAACAAAGCTGTATGCCCGCTTTTTTGCAGATCTCGCCCGCTGTGTTCAGGTCTGCACCTATTTTTTTGTAGTGATCAAGCTTTCCGCGCTCGGCAGGCGACAGCCATGCACATACCATATATTTTACACCAACGGCAGCAGCATCATCAACAGCTTTTTGCCAGTCGTTTAATATAGTGCCTTTCATTTCCTTGCCATCTTCGCCTAAACGGTAATGGCTGCTCGGCATTATCAAACCGTTATCTTTTAAGAGCTTCGCGAATTTTGCGGCATCCATGCCGTAAAACTTCTCGCTGCCCGTATAGGTAGCCCCCTCAACAGAGGTATAGCCTATTTGTGCAACCTTAGCCAAAGCCGCTACCGGATCAGCCCCCATAGCATCCCTAACCGTATACAATTGCAGCCCGATATATTTTTTGTTATAAGCAAATAACTGTGGGGCGACTAATAACCCGGCTGAAAGCACAGCCGAAGTTTTAAGAAATGATCTCCTGGTACTCATTGGTTTTTAAATTGGTGAGGTAAATATAGTGTAATATCTACACTAAACAAATACGTAACAGATTTGAAACAATTATTTTTTTGAACCAGCTTTAGGACTTAAAAGATGGTAATTGGTTTTAAAAATAACATGTAAAAGCAAAGTGGCGTACAATTTATGCCTCGGGGGAGATATGGGGTGCATTTTTTAGAATTATAGTCACATCCATACCTAATAACAACAACAAAATGTTTTATACATTTGCTCCAGGGGATCAATTTTTTACTGGCACATAAAAAGTAAAGTAATTTTATCAGATCATGGCCGAGCCTAATTTTTACGATAGTGTTTATGAAGTTGCAAGGCTGATCCCTAAAGGCAGGGTAACTTCTTATGGCGCAATAGCTGCTTATCTTGGCACAAAAGGATCATCCCGGATGGTGGGCTATGCTATGCAGGCGGCAGGCAGGGTCCATCCTCCCGTTCCGGCGCACAGGGTGGTTAACAGGCAGGGTTTGTTAACCGCAAAATTTCATTTCGGCGGAAACCTCATGGAAACATTATTAGAAAACGAGGGTGTAAAAGTTATAGACGACCAGGTGCAGGATTTTAAAACCGTATTTTGGGACCCGTCTATCGAGCTGGCTTTATAAAAAAGGTTTATAGCTTGGCTAAGCTGTGTACGCTATCGCCTTTATAATCGGTAACCAGCCAGGTTAATAGTAAGCAGTTACCAAAAATCACATAGTATAACTTACCGTCGGCATTGTTATTGAAAAGCGTGTAGGCCAACACAATTAAGGCCATGGCAACAATAAACTCAACCAGCTCGTGAATGCTAACCGGGATGATCTTTACCAAACCCATATTAAAATCGGTTAAAACAGTAAGCGCCAGGTGCGCTGTGCCCAATGCATAGGTAAATACGGCAAGTGTACCTGTAAAACCAAAGATCAGCGGCGATGCCAGCAGAAATACAACTACAAGAATATCAATGATTCCGTGAACTTTTGGCGACATGAATTTCATAACTGTATTTTTTAAGGAATTTTCGACTAACTAAATTACAATTTATTTTTAATTACAAGGCTACAAATCAACCATTTGCAGCAATTCCATCCTGTTGCCAAAAGGGTCAATAAAAGCAAACCTTTTGCGGCCCGGAATTACAGGCTCTTCCATTAGTTCTACGTTATGTTTTTCAAAAAGTTTCAGTGCGTTATCAACATTTTTTATTTCAAAAGCAATGTGCCGCACAGAGCGGGGCACCTGTGGTTCAACGCCTATATGTAGCTGGATATCGCCAATATCAAACCAATAACCAGGGGTTGAAAACAGGTGATCGGGCCGTTCAATTTGCTGCAAACCAATTACATCAGCATAAAAACTCCTGGCTTCCTCCAATCTTTCGGGCGGTACGCAAATATTAATATGGTCGGCGCGGATAAACTCAATCATTATTCGTCTTCGGCAAAGGTGAGCACATAGTTATTGTTATCCAATATAGAGAATTCGGTAGCCCCATAAAAAGTGGTTTCCAGGCCCTTCAACACCTTTACTTTGTCCTTTATCAGCTCAAAAAACTCCCTTATTTTTTTCAGCTTGATATAAAGCAGCTGCGATGCGCCATTTTGCCGGCTAATTTCGGGCAACTCTTCACCCAAACTGGCAAAGGTTTGGAACATAAAAGTAACATTGCCATTCATCATCATTGCCCAAATTAAATCAGGGCCGGTTTCGGGCACGGTAACTACCAGCTGAAACCCTATCAATTTATAAAAGGCGATGGTTTCATCCATACTGGTAACAAAAATATTAGGCGATAAGCTTTCCATAGGGTTTTGATTTCGGAATTCGGATGTTCGATTTCGGATTTATTATTTAATTAGAAAGAGGAAAATTACAAAAATGAATTTAATCTATATTGTAACTTGCACTTTTAATAATCACATTTATTTTAATTCCGAAATCGAACATCCGATACCCGAAATTCTAACAATCATTAATTCACTAAATCACTAATTAAAATGTCACTAATAGAAGATTTTGAAAGCTATCGTACAAAAATGAACGCCAGGATAATGGAGTCGTCCAATACCAATATAAAGCGTTTTTTTGCATTGGATACCACCACTTATGCCGATGGCGCGCTGGACGTAAAAACCAAAGAAATGCTCGGCCTGGTGGCATCAATGGTTTTGCGTTGCGATGATTGTATAAAATACCATTTAGGTAAATGCCATGAAGCAGGTGTAAAGCATGATGAAATGAACGAGGTGTTTATGATAGCAAATTTGGTTGGCGGATCTATTGTTATTCCGCATTATAGAAGAGCTGTGGAATATTGGGATGAGTTGAATGGAATTAACAGTTAATTTGTAAGATCAAATTTAACCAATTGTAATTATAGCGATGGGTTTTAAAACAGAGAGCGTTTGAAAGATTATGTCATGCTGAACTTGTTTCGGCACCCAAGGTGCTACGTGTACATCATGCATGCGGGAATGTCCTGTGGGGTGCCGAAATAAATTCGGCATGACGTGTTGGGTTTTAGTGTTTCGAACATTTAAGGTTTTATACTGATCGCTATGTTTAAATAAAATATATGCAAGCTAAAGAATTACACCGTTGCCGCTGGGCCGGAACCGATGAGCTTTACATTAAGTATCATGACGAAGAATGGGGTAAAGAGGTCCATGATGACCATACCCTATTCGAATTCCTCATACTCGAATCCGCACAAGCCGGGTTAAGTTGGATCACCATTTTACGCCGTCGTGAAGGTTATAAAAATGCATTTGCCAATTTTGATGTTAAAAAAGTAACCGCCTTTACTGATACAGATGTTGAACGTTTAATGCAGGATGCAGGGATTATCCGCAACCGTTTAAAAATACTGGCTGCTATAAGTAATGCGAAGCTGTTTATTGAGATCCAAAAGGAGTTCGGCTCATTCGATAAATACTTGTACAGCTTTATGCCTGATGGTAAACCAATCAACAACTTTTCAGGCCTGACACCTGCAAGTACGCCTATTTCAGATGCCATCAGCAAGGATATGAAAAAACGCGGCTTCAAGTTTTTTGGCACCACTATTTGTTACGCCCATATGCAGGCCACCGGCATGGTAAATGATCATGTGCCGGAGTGCAGCTTTAAATGATTGATTTTTTGATTACACCGATTTGTGGAAATGATTTCACCGATTTTTGAAGGCGATTGTGCTGATTTAAATTTGTGATTTTCGTCAGATTATAAATAATGATTGACCAACATAAATTGTATTTTTGAAACACACTTTTTTAAAAATGAGCGCTTGTTAATCAGTGGGATCACAAATCATCAGTGGGATCACAAATAAATCGGTGTAATCATTTAATAAAATCAATGTAATCATAAGCATGAAAAAATTATTTCTTCTGGATGGCATGGCCCTTATTTACCGGGCGCATTTTGCATTGAGTAAAAGCCCCCGGTTTACATCGGGCGGTTTAAATACGTCAGCTATAATGGGCTTTACCAACACCCTGCTTGAGGTATTGCGAAAGGAAAAACCTACGCATATGGCTGTGGTATTTGATACCGAAACGCCAACAGAACGCCATACTGAATTTGAGGCATACAAGGCGCATCGCGAAAGCATGCCCGAAGATTTGAGCGCGGCATTACCCTACATATTTAAGGTTGTTTTGGGCTTTAATATCCCGCTCATCACCTCCGATGGTTACGAGGCGGATGATATCATCGGCACCCTCGCCAAAAAGGCGGAAGCTAAAGGCTACCAGGTTTACTGTATGACCCCTGATAAGGACTTTGCACAGTTGGTATCTCCTAATATTTTTGTTTATAAACCCGCCCGCATGGGGAATGAAATGGAGATCCTGGGTGTAAAAGAAGTGCTGGAGAAATGGGAAATTGAACGCGTTGAGCAGGTTATTGATATTTTAGGCTTATGGGGCGATGCGGTTGATAACATCCCCGGTATCCCGGGCATTGGCGAGAAAACGGCCAAAGCGCTTATTAAACAGTATGGCTCAATGGAAGAGATCATCAGCCATAGTCATGAGTTGAAAGGCAAGCAGCGCGAAAATG
>JAQBOS010000306.1 GCA_028287925.1 Mucilaginibacter sp.
CATACAAATGATATGGCAATAACCGGGCTTGATGTAACTACCGTTGTGCCTGACCATGCTAATAATAAACCGGCCACTACCACAAAGTAGCTCAACACTTTCCATTCCGCACGTAAAAACGCCATTGCGCCATCAGCAATATAACCAGCCAAGGTTACCATATCGCCATCTCCGGCATCTTGTTTGGTAACCCATGAGGCCTTTATTGCCATAGCGATAATCCCAACGAGCCCTAAGACAGGAATTAAATAAATTAAGTAATTGTTCAATAGATCCATATTTAAATTTTGTTATAAGTATTCTGGTTTTATAATTCAGGGTCCAAATATAATTGGTTGCGCAAAATAGCAAATTAATTTCTTTACAATAGCGTGAGAATTATAAAGTTTTTTGAATAGTTTAGAACTTTAAACTAAAACTATTGATGACGACAAAATCAACACAACCAAAATTAAAGCATGAATTAGGTTTGCTGGATGGCACAATGCTGGTAGCGGGCTCAATGATAGGCTCGGGGATCTTTATAGTAAGCGCAGATATTACCCGTAACGTAGGTTCAGCAGGCTGGCTTATAGCAGTTTGGCTGATAACCGGCTTTATGACGCTTACCGCAGCAGTAAGCTACGGCGAATTAAGCGCCATGTTCCCAAAAGCAGGCGGGCAATATGTTTATTTAAAGGAATCGTACAATAAACTGGTCGCATTTTTATATGGATGGAGTTTTTTCGCAGTGATCCAAACCGGCACTATTGCGGCCGTTGGCGTGGCGTTTTCAAAGTTTACAGCTTATATAATACCTGCGGTTAGTGAGGATAATATATTATTCGGTACGATGATAGGTAGCTGGCATTTTACCATCAGCGCAGCGCAATGTGTGTCAATAGTGGTTATTGTTTTGCTTACCTACGTTAATACAAAGGGCGTGCAAAGCGGTAAAATTATTCAAAATATATTTACCATTACCAAGCTGCTGAGTTTATTTGGACTGATTGGATTTGGTTTCCTGGCCTTTAAGGGCGATGTATGGCACGCTAACTGGAGCCACGCCTGGGATATGCATAAGCTGAATGCCGATGGCAGCATTGGTACATTAACTATTGCAGCGGCCCTGGGCGCTATCGCAGCATCAATGGTAGGCTCGATTTTTAGCAGCGACTCATGGAACAACGTTACTTTTATCGCTGGTGAAATGAACAATCCAAAACGCAATATTGGTTTAAGCTTGTTTTTAGGGACGCTGATAGTAACTATTATATATGTATCGGCAAACGTAATGTACACAGGTGTATTGTCTTTACATGATATTGCCACTGCCGATAAGGACCGTGTTGCAGTTGCTGCATCACATGTTATTTTCGGAAACCTGGGAACGTATGTTATAGCAGTAATGATCATGATTTCTACCTTTGGCTGTAACAACGGACTGATTATGGCAGGAGCCAGGGTTTATTATACCATGGCTAAGGATGGCTTGTTTTTTAAGAAAACAGGTACATTAAACAAATTTGCCGTTCCTGAATTTGGTTTATGGATCCAGGCAATTGTGGCCTCAATACTTTGTATGAGTGGTAAGTATGGCGATCTGCTGGATATGATCTCATTTGTAGTGGTTATATTTTATGTGCTTACTATAATAGGTATTTATAAACTAAGGATCACCCGGCCAAACGCTGAAAGACCATACAAGGCATTTGGATACCCGGTTTTACCTGCTATTTATATTTTAATGGGTATTGCGTTTTGTATTTTGCTGATCATTTATAAACCTGCCTTTACATGGCCTGGGCTGATCATCGTATTAATAGGCATCCCTATTTATTATATCGCACAGAGAAATTCGACAGATGAGGATACACCAGAGCTGGCTGATTAGTTTTCTTTTTGTTGCCGGGCATACGATCGCCCAACCGCTTGATCAAAAGCTGCAATCGGCATTTAACCGGTTGCAGGCTGACAGCCAGTGCAGGTATGCTTCGGTATCGCTTACGGTATTGGATGCCAAAACGGGTGAAAAGGTTTTTACCGCTAACCCCAATATGGGCCTGGCTACAGCATCAACCCTAAAAACCATAACAACTATTACCGCCTTTAATTTATTGGGCAAGGATTTTCAATATCAAACCCAATTTGGCTATAGCGGTACAATAGGCGCTGATGGCACATTAAATGGCGATATCATTATTAAAGGCGCCGGCGACCCAACCCTGGGCAGCTGGCGTTATGAAAATACACACGAAGGCCATATACTTAGTTTAATGGTTGATGCATTGCAAAAAGCAGGCATTAAAAAAATTAACGGGAGGGTTATTGGAGATGATTCTGTTTTCGGCTCGCAATCAATACCTGAGGGATGGATCTGGATGGACGTGGGCAACTATTATGGCGCAGGTACCTCCGGCCTCTGCTGGCGCGAAAATCAATTTGATATAAAACTACGAACCGGCAGGGTTGATAGCGCTGTCGGTATATTGCGTGAGGTTCCGGAAATGCCGTACCTCAGCTTCAAAAGCGAGCTGGTAAATGCACCATCGGGCACTGGTGATAACGCTTATGCTTTTTTACCTGTTAACGGCAAAACAATGTTTTTACGGGGGACTTATGCACAGGATCAAACTAAAAAAAGTATTTCGGCTGCCCTGCCTGATCCGGCCTATGATGCTGCTTTCCGTTTGATGGATACTTTAAAGCGATTAGGTATTTCTGTAAGTAATGAACCTGAATCAACCAATACTTTAACCGCAAAAGGATTAACAACACCGCAGATAGTAACAAATTTAACAACCCTCCTATCGCCGCGTTTAAGCCAGATCGTTTACTGGCTCAACCATAAAAGCATTAACCTGTATGCCGAGCAACTGCTGAAAACCATTGCCTGGAAAGCCGGTAAGCAACCGTCAACCATGAACGGTGTTGAGGTGGAGCAAGCTTTTTGGAAAGCCAGGGGAATCGACCCAAATTCTCTGAATATTGTTGACGGTAGCGGACTTTCGCCCGGCGACAGAGTAACTACGTTAACACTTGCCACCATCCTGCAATCAGCTAAAAAAGAAACCTGGTTTGCTGATTTTTATGATAGTTTGCCAACCTATAACGATATGCGGATGAAGAGCGGAAGCATATTAAATGTACTTACCTATGCAGGATATCATACCTATAAAGGGCGTGAGCTTTGTTTCTCTATTATGGTGAATAATTTTAGCGGGAGTAGTAAAGGAATTAAGGAGAAGATGTTTAGGGTGCTGGATGAATTGAAGTAGAGAAAGTTCACTTATTAACTATCTTGAATATATTCGAAATTTCATGATTAATCTAAATCCACAGTTGTTATCGTCTATTAGGTATGAAGATGAATTTCTATCGTCCCCAATTAATGGCACTAAATCCAGGGGTGTTTATAACCCTATGCAATTTGTTTTACGATTAAGAGCCGATATTCATCAAGAATTAAATTTAATAACACCTGGAATACACAATCAAAGGACAACTACAAAGAATCAGGTTCAAGCATTTTCAACCTATTTACATGAAACTATTCATTGGTGGCAGCATGTCGGCTCAAATTTTGGGCTTATTTCAAGTCTTAAATTCCCGGCACAAGCTCATATAGTTCAAAATGATCTAAAAACTTTATTGAATAATTATGGTGCGTACAAATCAGTAAAAAAAATTGACAGGCTTCAAACGTTGCCAGGTGCAAACGAAGAAGTTAATAAAATACTAAAC
>JAQBOS010000317.1 GCA_028287925.1 Mucilaginibacter sp.
GTTAAATGTGGCTTGCGCAGTAAGGCTCCACCAACTCAACGGCGATACGGATACCGCCTCCGACACCCCGATGTTATAGGTATGCCCCACGTTTCCTTGTGTATATAACAGGATGCCTTTAGCCGCATCATTCAAAAATAGCTGCGAAAAATAGTTTTGTATATTACTGTATGATATACTGGTGGTGAGCAGGTTTTTATATTGGTGACTCAGCTCAAAGTTCCAGCTAAACTGGGGCAAAAGATAGGGGTTGCCGGTTTCGTAGGTGTATTTGTTAATGATAAAGTAAAACGGGTTAAGGTTTTGAAACACGGGCCTGTCAATCCGCCTGCCGGCAGTAAGCGTAAAGCTATTTGATGAATCCGCCTGGTAGCTAACGTAACCACTTGGAAAAAACTCCCCGTAGTTACGCGAAAATGCCGAATCTTTCTGAACGGCATTGCCCAACTGGTTTGCTTTATAGCTGGTGTATTCATACCTAACCCCGCCCTGTAAAGTTACTTTACCATATTTCTTTTCGATAGATGTGTACACTGCATTAATGTTTTCCTTATACAAAAAATGGTTGCTTTTGGTATTGTCATCAACCCATTGTCCGCCGTCAAAATTTTGATAAGCAGCCAGGTTATCCGTATTACTGTACGACGATTTTATGCCCGATTGCAGGCTACCGGTTTCTCCAAGCTTCAGCGTATAATCCACCTTGCCCGAAGCTATCTTTATAGTCGTAGGGATGTTTCCGTGTGATTCGTCCTGGTAGCCGCCGGGCGCAAGCAGCGCGTTATTAAAATCCTGCCTGGTATTGAGGCTGTAATGCAGGTAGTCGAGGTCAACAGCAATGTCCTGCAATGAAGAGATGGTTTGTCTTAAATTTAAATTTATCGCCCCGTTTTTAAACTTGTTATCGTTTTTGTTCCCTGTGGCAATAGCCGAATCAACGGTACCTGCCGGATCTAACCAGGTGGCTGTAGCCAGGTTATTGCCATAACGATGAATACTGGTACCGCTTAGCACAATGCCTATAGTAGTTTTTTGGCTGATATAATAATCGAGCCCGGTTTTAATGGTATTATTAAAAAATTTGCCGCTAAAAAATGATGGCTGCCGCAGCATGGCGCTAACTGCCCCATTATCATCGTAATATTTCCTGAGCGCATACAGGTCGGTCAGGTATTCAACATAGTTAAAATTGTAATTAAAAAAAGTGTTGATCTTCCCGATGCGGTAGTTGAGCACCAGGCTGTTGTTATTTTTAGGATAAACACCCTGCCCTACCGAAGTGGTAAATGAGCCGTTAAAGCCTTTCTGCCTGTTCTTTTTTGTTTTTATGTTGATGATGCCCGCATTGCCGCTTGCATCATATTTAGCGCTAGGATTAGCTATCAGTTCAATCTGCGATACCTGCGATGAGCTCATGCTGCTCAATAAATTATTCAGGTCCGCGCCCGACAGGTAGGTGGGTTTATCGTCAATGGTTACCAGTACACCGGGCTTACCTTGCAGGGAAATGCCACCGTTTCTGTCCACCGTAACCCCCGGCGATTTTTCCAGCACCTCCAGCACGGTTGAGCCCGCGTTGGTAACCGATGCATCAACGTTAACCACCATTTTACCCTGTTTCATTTCCATAACCGGGACATGGGCAGTAACATCCACCTGCTGTAAATTAGTGGTTGATGGCTGCAGTTTTATGGTATCCGTAGTTACATCGGCAGGGAAATGATAAACCCGGCTGGTTTGTGGTTTATAGCCGGTGCTGCTTACTAAAAAGGTATAGGAGCCCCTTTGAATGCTTACAAAACTTGCTATTCCATTTGCATTGGTTACGACAGTTTTTAGCAGTTTATTATCTTTCAATAGCTTAACCGTTGCGCCATCAGCAGGCTGGAGCTTTTCGTTTACCACAACGAGTGAAAAATTATGGGCGTTATCTGTTTTAGGCTGACAATAAGCAGCGGCACAAATCAGTAGCAGTATGGCCATGCAGGCCGATTTTTTAACAAATTGGGTTAAGTATACGTTTTGCAAATTGAGGTCAGTTTAAAAGTAGCAATATATATAACTATTGGTGATTGTAAATAGGTGGTGATCACCTTTTTGATGGAATGTGATAATGATCCACAATCTGCAAAGTTTTATTTTCACAAAAGTTCTTTCCCTTTCCACCGAAGGCAGAGTAACTCCTTTCTTACCTCTTTCCGCGCAGCGAAGAGAGGTCGACGAGCGAAGCAATGTCGGGTGAGTCAACTCTGCGCCATGCGCTTACGTAGATATAGCTACCGGGAAGCATGGCGTTAACATCGCGCGCAGATCTTACTCACCCGGTCGACGCTTCGCTGGACCTCCCTCTCTTCGCTGCGCGTAAAGAGGGAAGAGAAAAACCTTATTAACTTTCCGGCTTCCGTACTTTCCCCACCCTCCTAATAAAAACGACACCCATCAAAGCCCCTAAAAACCCAAGCGCCGCCGATGTCCGCATAATTTTAGCGTAGGCATTTATAAAGCTTTCGTGGTATGCTTTTTCAATTGCCTGCTTATCAGTGCTGATTCCTTCCGGTACTTTTGCATTCCCAAGATTTGCGGCCTGGGCAATTACTTGTTGTTTTTCAGCTGCATTCAGTTTTACGTGGTTTAGCTGTGTTTCCAAAGCCCCTGCAAAAAACAATACGGCAAGCGCGCCAAATATGGCATTGGCGAAAACCCCTGCTATCCGCGATACGGCATTATTTACCCCCGACGCGGTTCCCGAAAAATGATCGCTTACCGAACCCATCACAGCAGTTGTTAAAGGTGCAACGGTAAATGCCACCCCCAGCCCAAAAACTATTACCCCGGGAAAAAACGTTGTCCAGTAGTCTGCCGGGCCATTGGTTTGTTTAATGAACGATAACATCAGCAAACCCACTCCCGCAGCTGCAGGCCCACAAATGAGCAACAGCCGCGGACCATATTTATCAGCGAGGCTACCGGCAAACCGCGCAAGGGAGATCATCATAATCGTAAATGGCAGAAATGTTAACCCGCTTTGCAGCTGGCTATAACCCTGCACCTGTACCATATTCAACGACATGAATAGCATCCCGGCTCCAAGCCCGGCGTATAAAAAGAAGGTAAGCAGGTTGGCCCCCGTAAAGGTTGCATTTGCAAATAGCTGTAAAGGCATCATAGGGTGTTTGCTTTTCTTTTCGATGATCACAAAGATTATCAGCAATAAGATCCCTGCAGGTAGTGACAGGTATACCTGCCAATTGTGCAAACCAACAGCGGGGATCCTCAAAAAACCAAAGGTAACCAGTGCCAGTCCCAGCGCAATGGCAATAGCGCCGGGGAAGTCTATGGAATGGTCGCTGTCTTCATCCTTCGTCTCGCTTACCTTAAACCAAAGCATTATCAAAGCAGCTATGCCTATCGGAACATTGATAAAAAAGATATATCGCCATAAACCGGCATCGGCTAAAGCGCCGCCCAAAATAGGCCCGCCCATGGTTACCACCGTTGTAAATGCCGACCAGGTACCAATTGCCTTACCCCTTTCTTCTGCATTTATGGAGGATGAAATAAGCGACAGGCTGCCGGGGATCATCAACGCACCGCCAATGCCCTGGATTATCCTGAATATAATTAACCAGGTTACGCCGGGCGAGATCCCGCAAAGCGCTGATCCGCAGATAAAAACAAAGATCCCGGCCATAAAGATCTTTTTACGGCCCAGCTTATCCCCTAATGAACCTCCAATGAGTATTAAAGCAGCCAGCATCAGTAGGTAAGCGTTTAGGATCCAGAACAAATCTGCCCCGCTGGCCTGCAGGCTATTTTGCAATGCCGGTAAAACCACGTTTAGCGCCGTACCATCAATAAACGCCATTGAAGACGCCAAAATGGCCGAAACCATGATCCATTTACCGGCTGGAGTATGAAGTGCTACCGTAGACATGATTTTTAAAAAAAATAGAGTCAGGAATCAAGATAACAAGAGTCAAGATTAAAAAAGCAACTCGTTCAGATGGTTTCAATCCGCTGTTTATCTATCTTTTCATTCTTCCTTCCTGATTCTTGTTATCTTGATTCTTGACTCTAACAATCTTGCATCTTCCTCACGCATCCACCGCGTCATACACAATAACCTTTTCCCAAAGGTGACTGCAATTTTTTATAAACTCCAGGTGTACCGGGTGGGTTTGATAGGTAGCCTGACCGGCAAGATCGCTAAAAAACATCAGCTCAGATACCGCCCAGCTGTTATCAACCACGTCGCGTTTTTCGGTAGATGCAACAATGCCCACGCGCAGCTCGCGCACGGTTTCAATTTTCGACAAGGTTTTCACACCCGCTACAAGCTTATCCCGGTCTTCTTTCGATGCCGGATTTTTGAGCCAGAAAAACACATGATGAATAACCGGGTATTTATTGCCCGTCCCTTTCAAAGGGATTGCAGATGCCGCCGTACCCGCGGCAAGAGCCGCCGAAGTTGTTATAAATTTTCGCCTGTTGGTTGGTTTCATAATTAATGCAATAAAGCGTTAAGTTAAATAAATTAATTTATGCGGGAAATATTAGCTTTGATTTTACTATTTCATGATCATTTATAATTACCTTATTTATTTCTTCCTGCTCGCCGGTGTGGCGCTTAGCATCATCACCCGTAAGTTAACCGTTAGCGCAGCCTTGCTGGGCGGTATTGTTGGATTATTAGTTTTTGAAGGTGGCGGATACACTGGCCTGGTTATGCTTGCCTTATTTTTTATTTTAGGATCGGTTGCTACCAGCACCGGCTTAAAAAAGAAACAGGCGCTTGGCGCAGCCGATGAAAACAAAGGCCGCCGCACTGCCGGGCAGGTAATGGCAAATGGCGGCGTTGCAGCCATACTGGGTGCAATTGCATGGTATAAGCCTGGGCTAACACCTATATTGCAGTTGATGATGGCCGGGAGCATTGCTGCGGCCACAGCCGATACTTTATCGTCAGAGCTGGGCACATTGCTGGGGAGCAGGTTTTATAATATCATCACATTAAAAAAAGACCAGCCGGGCCTGGATGGAGTAGTTAGCATAGAAGGCACACTGACAGGTGTAGCCGGGGCTGCAACAATTGCGGGCGTTTATTCCATTGGTCATGGTTGGAATAATGAATTATTATGGATCATTCTGGCAGGAATTATTGGCAACCTGGTTGATTCAATATTGGGCGCAATGGCAGAACGTAAGCATTTAATTGGCAACAATTTAGTGAATTTTTTAAACACCCTTACCGGCGCTTTGGTGTGTTTGCTACTTTTTTTAATTTAAAAACGTTGTTTTTTACCTATAAACGATGTAATAAATCAATTAAAAGTCATTAAAATAAAACAACCTAATACTATGCATGTTAAGTGAATAAATATAGCTATCTTTGTAACTATTTAAAATCAATATAATGCAAGAAGGAACAGTAAAATTTTTTAATGAAGAAAAGGGTTTTGGATTCATCACCCCAAGTAACGGTGGCAAAGAAGTGTTTGTACACTCATCAGGCCTGATCGACCGCATTCGCGAGAATGACACAGTTCAGTACGAAGTAGAAGAAGGCAAAAAAGGCCCTAACGCGGTAAAAGTAAAAGTAGCTTAAAACTATAATAATTAATCGTGAAGCATTTTCCCTAAAACGGAAAATGCTTTTTATTTTCCTCGCTGTTAATCAACAGCTTATCTTCTCCAAACGGAAAGATTTAACATATCACCCAATGCCTGACTTTCTTTGAGGCATAACTATTATTAAATGAGACAGCTTAAGATAACTCAGTCCATTACTAACCGCGAAACCCAATCGCTTGATAAATATTTAACAGAAATTGGTAAAGTAGATCTGATTACTGCACAGGAAGAAGTTATCCTTGCACAAAAGATCAGGGATGGTGACCAGGCCGCTTTAGAGCGTTTAACAAAAGCAAATTTACGTTTTGTTGTATCTGTTGCTAAACAATATCAAAACCAGGGCATTACCCTTGGCGACCTGATCAATGAAGGTAATCTTGGCCTTATTAAAGCTGCAAAACGCTTTGATGAAACTAAAGGATTTAAATTTATATCATACGCCGTTTGGTGGATCAGGCAGTCGATAATTTCTGCGATCTCTGATCAGTCACGCTCTGTACGCTTACCGTTAAATCAAATCGGCACTTTAAGCAAGATAAGAAAAGTACAATCGCAGCTTGAACAGGAATTTGAACGCGACCCAACACCCGAAGAACTGGCAGAAAGCCTTGAAACAACGGTTGAAAAAATTGCCGATTCATTAAGAAATTCAGGCCGCCAGGTATCAATTGATGCTCCTTTTCAACAGGGTGAAGAAGGTACTTTGCTGGATGTGATGCAAAATAATGAGCCAACAACCGACAGCATGCTAATCCACGATTCGCTGGCTACCGAGCTTAACCGTTCCCTTTCAAAATTAGGTGAGCGCGACAGGGAAGTATTGGTATTATTTTACGGTTTAGGAAATAACCACACCCACACGCTTGAAGAAATAGGTGAAAAATTCATCCTTACCCGCGAAAGGGTTCGCCAGATAAAAGATAAAGCGCTGCAACGGATCAAACAATCATCACGCAGTGGTGCATTGCAATCATATTTGTAGGCAATTATAGCAACGGTGAAAACCGGGGCATCTAAAAAATTTTATAGAAACAAACGCAAAGCCTGTGTCCCCACAGGCTTTTTTTTATTGGATATGACAGCGTAGCTGCATAATACCGGCAGAGTCAACGGATTAAAATCCGTTGCTACAATATTGGCCGAGGCTCTGCCTCTGGATTGATCATTTAATAAAAATAAATCCACACCATAATCCAAAGAGCAGTAGGCTCGACATGTTTTGTAACAATGGATTTTTATCCGTTGTTAATCAATAAGGCGAAGGACTCGTTGCCGTCCAACCTCCATCCACAACCAAACTTTGCCCGGTAATGTGCCTGGAAACCGGCGATACAAAAAACAGCGCAGCGTTAGCAATATCCTCTACAGTAGCCGGCTTACCCAATGGCGTAATTCTTGACCATGTTTCCATATATTCCTTATCCATCAAAGTCCTTTCGGTTAAAGTAGCCCCGGGAGCAATGGTGTTAATGGTAATATTATAGTCTGAAAGCTCAACCACCAAACTCTTGGCCAGCATTTCAAGCCCGGCTTTTGTCATTCCGTACGCGGCCAGGTTTTTATGCGCCTGGTGCCCGGTTACCGATGACATCAGCAAGATACTGCCACCCGACCCCTGTTTTTTTATTTGGAGCGATGCTTTTTGCGTTAAAAAGAAAGTCCCATACAGGTTTAGTTCCATTACCTGTTTTAATGATTCGGGCTTATAATCCAAAAACTCTCCAAAAGTGGTAATCCCCGCATTTGCTATTGCGATGGTCAGCTTCCCGAATTTAGCAACTGCTTCATCAACCAAATGCTGAATAAATTCAACATTTGAAACATCACCGGCTATAGCTTGACAAATGCCGCCTTGTTTTTGTATTTCTGCGGATGCGGTATTGGCTAAACCTTCATCAATATCATTAAGAATAACAGAAGCACCTTCCAAAGCCAGCTGCCGGGCAATCTCGAAACCGATCCCCTGCCCCGCCCCTGTTACAATTGCTACCTGGCCTGCAAATTTTTTGTTTGTCATTGTAAATAGTATGTATTGATCAGAAGAAAAAACTGCCAACAGCTATATTGATCTTTAATCCTTTTATCTTGATTCTTGACTCTTAACTTCTTGCTTCTTTCCCTCAGTGCGAATCTCTTAAAACCTCGCTGCCGCTGCCTCCTTTTAAAAAGCCAAAATCGGCCCCCAAATGTGCCTGCTCAACATTTTGCTGGTATAGCCAGGTATAGCCCCGATTTGTTAAAGGCACTGCAGGTTGTAGCTGCTTTTTCCGCTCCGTAATTTCCGCATCTGATAGCTCAATATGCAAAGTTTTATTAAACACATCAAGACTGATTAAGTCGCCATCCCGCACAATTGCAATTGTACCGCCTGCAGCCGCCTCCGGCGAAACATGGAGCACCACGGTGCCAAAGCCTGTGCCGCTCATCCGCCCGTCCGAGATGCGCACCATATCAGTCACACCTTTTTCAAGCAGTTTTTTGGGGATAGCCATGTTGCCCACTTCAGGCATGCCCGGGTAACCTTTTGGCCCAACATTTTTTAGCACCAGCACGCTGTTCTCATCAACATCAAGTAAAGGGTCGTCAATCCTTGCTTTATAATCCTCAATATTTTCAAATACTATGGCTTTACCAGTGTGCTGCATCAATGCCGTATTTGCTGCGGATGGCTTTATTACAGCGCCATTTTCGCACAAGTTCCCTTTTAAAACGGTGATGCCTGCCGCAGGATTAAAAGGTTCCTT
>JAQBOS010000326.1 GCA_028287925.1 Mucilaginibacter sp.
GATTATCACGGTATGTACAAGCCAAGCGGCATGCAGCGTACCTGGCCCAACATCATAAACTGCGAAGGCGTAAAGGGGCTGGAGAATATGAAATGGGGAACTGATAACCAGCCGGGCTATGATGTAAGCATCCCGTTTATCCGCATGATGTCGGGTTCAATGGATTATACACCGGGCGGGATGCGCAATGCTTCAAAAACTGCATTCAGGCCGGTAAATGCTAATCCGATGACGCAAGGAACCCGTTGTCATCAGCTGGCTATGTATACCATATTTGAGGCCCCGCTGCAAATGCTTAGCGATAACCCAACCATATATCAGCGCGAACAGGAAAGTACTGATTTTATAGCAGCTGTGCCAACAACCTTTGATGCTACCGTGGCACTTGATGGTAAAGTAGGCGACTTTGTGAGCATTGCCCGCAAAAAAGGATCAACCTGGTATGCCGGTGCTATGACCAACTGGAACGCCCGCGATATAACCGTTGATCTTTCTTTTTTGGGTGAAGGAAGTTATAAAACAGTAATATTTGAAGATGGTGTAAACGCTAACCGCGACGCCACGGATTATACCACTAGAACAATAACCGTAACCGCAAAAGACAAGCTCAACATAAAGATGGCGTCCGGCGGTGGCTGGGCAGCAAGGTTTGAGAAGCAGTAATACCCTCTCTTCATTATTGAAATGACGATTTCAGAGCCTATCATTATGAGAATTATCTTATCATAATGATAGGCTTTCTTAATTTCCTTCAATTATATAAATTTCTATTTATCAATTAGTTAATTAAAAATCAGTTCAGGTGGTGCTGCATGGTACGGCTATTGAATATGCCTTTTTAATGTTTATTGATCCTATCAAAATGATAATATTTTTCTTAGCGTGTTTACTAACGTTATTTCAAATTAAGTGCACCCTGTATCTTCATAAATCCCCTATTAAAATTTTAAGCTAATTCATGCAGTCACATATTAAGCAACTTTCATTTGCGGGTGCGCTCATCACCCTTGGTATTATTTTTGGCGATATTGGTACATCGCCCCTTTATGTTTTTCAAACTTTACTGGTTGAGGGCGGTAAGGTAAACGAAGCTTTGGTGTTAGGCTCTATCTCCTGCATCTTCTGGACGCTAACCCTGCAAACCACTTTCAAATACATTTTTATAACCCTGCAGGCCGATAATCATGGTGAAGGAGGCATTTTTTCGTTATATGCCCTGGTAAGGCGATATGGCAAATGGCTTGCCATACCTGCTATAATAGGTGCCGGTACCCTCCTGGCCGATGGGATAATTACCCCGCCAATTTCGGTAACCTCGGCTATTGAAGGCTTAAGCAATGTGCCGGCATTAGCAGCCTCATTTGTGCCGGGCAGCAAACTTATTTTGGGTATTGTAATAGGGATTATGCTGCTGTTGTTTTTCTTTCAGCAATTTGGCACCAAGGTAGTAGGCTCGGCATTTGGGCCGGTAATGTTGTTATGGTTTATAATGATCGGTACTTTGGGTGCGCTTCAGATCATCCACTACCCAACTATATTTAAAGCCTTAAATCCTTATTATGGCATGAGGTTGCTGATAGATCATCCTAACGGCTTTTGGTTATTAGGCGCGGTGTTTTTATGTACAACAGGCGCTGAAGCGTTATACTCTGACCTTGGCCATTGCGGTCGTAAAAACATACAGGTAAGCTGGATCTTTGTTAAAATAACCTTGATCCTGAGTTATCTTGGGCAGGGCGCATGGGTATTAATGCAACCAGCCAGTACCAAGTTTGCCGGTGTAAATCCATTTTATGCTATTGTTCCTGATCCTCATTTATTTATGATCCCTTGTGTAGCCCTGGCAACTATGGCAACTATTATAGCGAGCCAGGCTTTAATAAGCGGATCATTTACTTTGATAAGTGAAGCAGTAAGCATGAATTTCTGGCCGAGGATCACTATAAAATACCCCTCAAACATTCGCGGGCAAATTTATATCCCAAGCATCAATTGGATCCTGTGTTTTGGTTGTATAGCCGTATCCCTTTATTTCCAAACCTCCGAAGCGATGACAGCTGCTTATGGCTTCTCTATTACCATAGCTATGTTGATGACCACTGTATTGATGTATTACTTTATGCGGTATGTTAAGCATTGGCCAATTTGGCTGGTTACCATCATTCTTTGTTTATTTTTAACTGTCGAGTTTTCTTTCTTTGTGGCAAATGCAGTTAAATTGCTTAAAAGGCTGTTCTTCCTGGTGTTTGAATTTGGGTTGATATTTACCATGTACATCTGGTTTAAGGCCCGCAAGATCAATAACCGCTTTTTGCATTTCATCGACCTGAAAGATCAGATCCCGTTATTACATGCGCTTAGTGCTGATATGTCTGTAAGCAAATATTCAACGCATCTTATCTACCTTACAAAGGCAAACAATGCAAAACAGATAGAAGAAAAGATAATGTACTCTATTATGAGCCGTAAGCCCAAGCGGGCAGATACCTATTGGTTTATCCATATTGAAACCACCAATGAGCCCTATACAATGGAGTACAGTGTCGACCAGCTTGAACCCGGAAAAATTATAAGGGTTGAGTTTAGGTTGGGATTCAGGATTCAGCCAAGGGTAAACGTATTGTTCCGCAAGGTTATTGAAGATATGGTTGCACGTAAAGAGGTTGATATTACCAGCAATTACGAATCATTGAACAAGTTTAAGATCAGTGCCGACTTCAGGTTTGTTATAATGGAGAAATTCCTGTCGTACAATAATTCATTCAGCATTAAGGAAGGTTTTATATTGAACAGTTATTTCGCTATCAAGAAGCTGGCACAATCAGAAGCAAAAGCTTTTGGACTGGATACCAGCGAAACCTATGTTGAAAAGATCCCGCTGGTAGTAAAACCGGTTGGAAACATTGTTTTGAAAAGAGTGGCAGCAGTATAAAAGATCGACTGAAATCAAATAAAAAAGCGCCGCTGATCAAAGATCAAGTGGCGCTTTATGGTTATATATGTTAGCCCTGCAAAGGGCAAATCAGGGCTAATTAACGTAAATATCGCCGCTTCCACTTTTTGATTTGGAAACGTTTTTAGGATTTCCGGAGCAATGGATATCGCCTGAGCCGTGCAATGCAGCATCAATTTTTTCGCTGGCATTAACATAGGCATCACCCGAACCCGTAAGGCGGATCATGGTGGCGGCAGTTTCAAGATTGCGGGCGGTGTAGTCACCTGATCCTACCAGGCTTACAGTTGAGGTATTGGCATGGCCGGCAAGCCTCATATCGCCTGAGCCACTGATGCTGCTTTCCAAACTTTTAACATCTATCTTGCCCGTCATGTCGCCTGAACCGCTGATCTTTAATCTGAGTGAATTTGTAGTGAGTCCATCCCTGAAAGTTACATCGCCTGAGCCGGTTATGCTTACCGCATTCAAATCTTTTGCCACAACGTAAACAACTATTTTTTTATGATTGCCAAAAAAGTTTCCCCAATTGGTAATATCGTGTTTACTATAAACTTTTAGAATACCTCCGTTTACTTCGGTCAGGATCCGGTTCATCACATCAGAAGGCGCTTCAACCTTTACAGATTCCGTTGATCCCTGCGTAATAACTACATCAAAGGGGCCGGCAACATTTACAGCGTTAAAGCCTGAAAGGTGGCGATCAACAATTTCAGAGGAGCTCACTTTTACAACAAGTGCAGGCTTTGCATAAGTATAACCGGCAACAGTTAAGAGGACAGCGACCAGCAAGAATTTTTTTATCGATTTCATGGTTGTTAGTTTTGTTTAATAAGACGCAATACCTGTGATTAGGTTGCATTAAAAATAAGAAATAAATTCTTATCGTTAATTGCAATTTCTAAATCGCCATTACTGTAAGAAAGCGATTTATAAAAAATGTCATTGAGTGCAGCGTGGCAATCGCACGCTGTGTACAACCGCCAGTACAAGTTCTACACTTTTCAGTTCGCTCTGTATAGTATGCGATTGCTTCATACCTCGCAATGACAATATGTTTTAGGGGCAGGGGGCCTCCTAATCCACCATTACCCCGATATAATAATTAAAGGTATCCACCTCAATATTGTCTTTTTTAGCCCCGCTTATTTCAACAGGTTTAAAACGGGTTGATGGCGTTATAAACTGGTATTCGCCGCCTTTAAGCTTTATTCTTACCGGCATGTTAAAGCCCTTTACGTCTGAGATCCAGCGTACGTATAGTTTGCCGCCTGTTTCCATAAAGTTTAATATCGGGATGCTTCTGTACTTGAGGTACTGATCAAATACAGGCGACAGGTTTTTGCCCGATTGCTCATTAATATAATTTACCACATCATCATAAGTAACAGTTTTGTGGTAAAAGGTTTTATTTAAACCGCGAAGGACGCTGCGCCATTTTTCATCGTCATTAATAATGGTACGGATCATATTCAGCATATTGCCGCCCTTATAATACATATCGCCTGAACCTTCTTTGTTCACATTA
>JAQBOS010000342.1 GCA_028287925.1 Mucilaginibacter sp.
GCCGTTGTCCAAAAAATAATAGAAGCTGTTACTCCCGCCTCATATTCAGTTTTAGCAGTTGCAGTATTTTGACCAATACCGGCAATGCCCCTGGCATATACTTCCGCTTTCAAAAAATGTACTTCTGCAGGTGTCATAAAAATCTCGGGGATGGCTCCGGTTGATCCGGAGATATTCCCGTCCCTTCCCAAATAGTAATTGTAATCTGAATATAGGTTACCCGTTCTATATTTAGGATCCGACCAATTGGCATCTCTGCCATTATTATACGGATCGCCACCGTCAGATATAGGGCTAACCGGGTTTTGCGGATAAGGCACCCACTCATTATTCCCGTTTACCTCAAAAAATATTTTACATCTCGGATCGAATATCCCACTGCCATTGGTATTATTATTAATACTCATTAAATTCCACATGGCAGTTCCCATTCTCGCACGGCTTTCCTGGCGAAAAAAGGCATCGCGCCCTGCCGCATCTATGTCAAAAGATATACCGGGAATATTTGCCTGGCTAAGGCCAACTACATCAGTAACAGGATCTGTTAATAATGGCTTGGTCATTGCATCGGCTATAATTGGCGCGGCATCTATATTATCCTTGTCATACATTGTAAGCGCGTAACGTAAACGGAGCGAGTTGGCGAATTGGATCCATTGAGTAATATTATTCGCTAAAAGAAATTCCCCCGAACCAAACGAGTATTGGTTACCGCTGGTATTAAAATGATTAACAGCCCAGGTTAAATCATTTAAGCAGGATATATATATAGCCTGCTGTTTATCATAGGGTACGGTAAGGTCTGTTGTAGATCCCGAAAATGCTTTCCCTGCTTTAGAATAAGGCATATCACCATAAAAATTCGATACCTCAATAGCCTGGTACGCCCTGAGCACCTTTACCATAGCCTCCGCATTGGTATAAGTTGCAGAATCGGGGCTTTTTTCCATTGTATTAAGCATTTGATTCATAGCAGGTAAATTTTCGTAGAAATCAGTCCAACTTGTCCCCTGTATAAAGGGGTAATCAGATGCCGCATACACAGCGCCCTGCTGTGTAATCGGGTACAGCCATCTTGCGGCAGCATTGTCTTGCCCTATGTTGACGGTACGATCAATATTAGCCCCGATACCTGTATAAAGCTGTGGCAGGGTAGCTGACACCGGGCCATTATAGGCGGCATTCTCCTTTTGAAAATTCTTGGTACAGGACACAAGAATTGCAGCAACAAACACCGTAAGGGCTATTATCCCCGTCCATTGTTTTATATTATGATACTTTAACATAACGTTAGCTTTAAAATTTTTAAAAAAATCGTATTAAAATCCCGCCTTTACGGAAAAACCATAAGAACGCACACCAGGCAAACCGCCAAACTGGATACCCTGAACATTTCCGCTGGAAACAATACTTTCAGGGTTAATTTTATCCGGCAATGTTGTAAACAGGTAAAACAGGTCGCGGCCTATTAATGAGAACGATAGGCTCTGGAATACTTTGGTTTTCTGTACGAAGTCTTTTGGAAGGTTGTAAGTAATAGATAATTCACGCAATTTAGCCCATGAATCATTAAATATGGAATTGGTACGCACTATAGGGTCGTTATCCCATGATTGATAATTACCGGCATATTTCCACCAGGAGTTAACAACACTAGTGTTTGGCGTGTATGTACCCGGCGTGGCGCCCTGTACAACTCCAGGTAAAATTACGCCAACATTAGCCTTCGTTCCATCAGGGAAGGTATATGGTAATCCATGACCGTCTCTTTCATAAACTGTTTCAGGGGCCATGCCTTGTCCCATAAGGGTTGCATAATCACCAGACCAAATCTGACCGCCAATTTTAAAATCAGTTAAAACATATACGCTGAAGTTTTTGTAACGGAAAGTTTGGGAAATACCGCCTGTTAATTTTGGCGTTGCATTACCTATTTTAACAATACTGTCTGAAGTGGCATATTGCGCACCAAGCACCGGGCCGTGCCCGGTATTCAAGCCATTGTCATAAACCAGGTTCACAATTTTCTGGCCGTTAGGGGCATATTTGTAATCAGAACCATAAATGTTGCCGTAATTATCACCAGCATCAACCTTCATGATTACACCATCGCCCCCAAACCACGAACCTAATTGCAGGGATTTAATGCCCTGCTCCAATGCCACAACTTTATTTTGGTTATGCGCTGCATTCAGGGTTACATCCCATGAAAAATTACTTGTCTTTATTACTTTCGCGTTCACTGTTAACTCAACACCTCTATTGCGTAAAGCTCCGGAGTTGATCAAAACGCTATTAATCCCTGACGAACCGGCAACAGGAACTGTTAATATTTGATGATCTGAATAGGTATTATAGTAGGTGAAATTCACATTTAACCGGGAGTTAAAAAATCCCAGATCAGGCCCAATTTCAAATGATTTTGAACGTTGCGGCTGTATATCAGTGGGATATGTTCCAGGTAAGTTTAAGCCGGTTGAAAAACCCGGTGTGCTATTATTTACAGGGTTATAAATAAGTCCGTTTTGATAAGGTAAATACGCATTTGCGCTTTTCGCTTCACTAATCCGCAATTTTCCATAGCTCAGCCAATTTTTTACTGAGCCCAGATCAAACGCATCTGTAAATACGAAGCTCAAACTTGCTGAAGGATAAAAATAGCTCCAGTTTGAAGGTCGTAGTGTGGAAGACCAGTCATTAGTTCCGGATATGTCTAAAAACAGGTAATTTTTATACGACAAGTTGAGCAAACCATACGCGGAATTTATTTCCATTTCGTACCTGTTCTCTGAAGGATTAAGATCGGTTGGGGTAGCGCCATTATAATTGGACAAGTTAAAAACAAGGGGATAATTAAACGGTCCGGGATTATTTGCCGCTATATCATACATACTGTTATAATAACGCCTTGCACCAAGGGAAAGGCTGGCACTAAAATCTTTTACCACGTTTTCTTTATGAAAAACTAAACGACCGTCCAGGTTATTAGTAGATGTCCTTGCCAGATCATATCCATATTTTCCCTGCAGGCCTTCTGAATCTGTAGGATAGTCTTTAGTTATGTACTGGTTAGTATGATAGTCTATTCCTACATTACCAACCGCTCTTAACCAGGGTGAGATCTCAGCATTAAGCGAAATAGAGCCCACAAATTGATTTTGAGTAAAAGTGGTAATATTATTATAAACACCCCACCAGTATAAACTCTGCCCATACTCATAAGGCGATTGCTTCAATAAAGGATTTTGCGATCCGTCGGGTAGTGTCGTCAGGCCCCTTTCAATAGGCTTGTAATCGGCTGGTATATTATAAACAGTCATATAACCAACACCGCCGTTGGCTCCGGGGGCGGCGCCATTTTCAGCATATAAGTTTACCGGGTTAAACTTGTTAAGGTTAACATAGCTGGCTGTCGCGTCAACTCTTACTTTCGGGCTAATATTTATAGAAGAACCGATATTGAAGGTGTTGGTCGTGTTATTGCTATTGTAGGTTATAGCGTCGTTTGTTGATCTGGTAAATGATACGCGCAGGGTACCCAAATCGCCTCCGCCTGAGAAGGATATGTTGTGGGTTTGTGTATTGCCGTTTTTGTAAAAGCTCTGGAAAATATTAGAATTAGGTGAGTAGGGCCTGGTTGTGCCGTCCCACCAAACTAATGGCTGGCCTAACATTTTTGGCCCCCATGATGCTCCGTCTCCGGGAAAACCAATGTAATTATAAAACGGGCCGCCCGCCGCACTGGTAACTCCCGGGCTTAAATAAGCTCCGGGTATGCTTCCCAAAGAGCCGTATGGGTCACCGCCTATTTGTTCCTGCCGGTCTTTTCCATCACCGTTTTTATAAAACTGCGGGTTTGCAGAATAAAGCGCTTCTGTCATCCCATTGCCGTATTCATGCTGAGTTTGCATAAACCGGTATGGATCATTAACACGGTACGAATAGTTATAGTCTATGCCGAACCCTTTCTTTTTTCCGCCTTTTTTAGTAACAATAAGTATTACCCCATTTGCCCCGCGTGCGCCGTACAAAGCTGCCGCTGTCGGGCCTTTTAATACGTCAATGCTTTCTATGTCATCAGGGTTTATGCTGTTTAAAAAAGATCCATAATCTGTTGGCGGTTGCGATACATCAGTTTGTCCTTTACTTAATGCATCAGTATAAGATTGAACGCCTCCTTTTGGTTGTACCGGCTCATTATCAACTATAACGTTATCAACCACAATTAAAGCCTGGTTATTTCCTAAAAGGTTATTATTACCCCTGATCACGATGCGGGTAGAGGCTCCTTCAACACCATTTGGGGCTGTAATATTTAAACCTGATACTTTCCCCATCAACCCTGTGGCAATATTCGGTGGATTTACCTTATTCATATCCGTCCCTGAAATTGTTTGGGCCGAATATCCTAATGATCTGGATTCACGCTTTATACCAAGTGCGGTAACAACTACTTCATTCAAAACACCGGATGGCACCAATGAAATAGTTAATGGCGTATTACCAGACACGGTTACTTCTTTAGTTTGATAGCCAATGTAGCTCACAATCAATACGCCGCCATCGGGTATATCAATGTTAAACTCGCCTTTTACATCGGTAACAGTACCTGCCTGGCTGCCTTTCACTTTTACTGATGCGTCGGGCAATGGCAGCCCTTTCTCATCAACAACCTTTCCTTTTACATTAACAGGCGTTACCTGCTCGCCCAACGGAGAAATTACAACAAGGTGATTTTGCAATTCGTTATACTTAAAGCCTGAATTTGCCAATACCTGGTCAAGCACTGCTGTTACTTCTGCATTCTCAACATTAATATTTATGTTTTTATCACCCGGGATCTTGCTTTCGCTGTATACAAAGTGATAGGCGCTTTGCTTCTCAATACTTGATATTATCGTTTTAAAACTAGCCGATTTAAGGTTAAGCGTAACCTTTGTTTGCGAATAGCCATTCGCAACAACATTTAAACTAAAAAACAATATTAGTACTAGTGTTAATTTCATGATTAATATGGCCTTAAGTAGCCAATACTTCTCCATTACACCCATTTTGGGGTGTTTAAAAAATTTCATATGTTTACTGAATTAAAGGTGAATAATTGCCGTAATCTGTACCAGAGATACACGGCATAATTAACTTTAGGAATCATCTTAAGCGGGGATTACCATCAAAGAGGGTTCCCGCTTTTGTTTAAGTAGTTTTTTCTCTTGTCATACGCATAATGGTTGTTTAGTTGGTTAATATATATATACAGTTGAGTTTTCTATTTTGTAATTAAAATGCTCGATCATTTTTAACGCGTCAAGCGCCTGTGGCAGCGTCTCTTTTTCAAACAAACCAGTAAACTTGTATTGCTTTACATGTTCATTTTCAAATACTATTTTCATACCATACCACCTTTCTAATTGGTCAGACAGCTGGCTAAAATCCTTATCGCTGAATACAAGCTTATTTTGAACCCATGAGGTTTCAATTATTGTTTTATCATTATTGGGGAAGTAGGTTAAATTGGTAAGGGAGTATCGCGTCCCTTTGCCGATGCTTTCCGGGGAGGATGAATCGGCGGCTATATTGATTTTTTTCCTGATGAATATATTATTTTGAACTATCAGCTTTTCTTTAGGTTTCAGGATGATCCGGTCTGAAGGGCGGTCATTCAATGTAACTTCAATTGATCCCCTTATCAGGGTGGTTTCGCTTAAAAACTCGCTTTGATATGATTTTACGTTGAACGATGTACCCAATACCCGCACATTCATTTTATTGGTATGGATAATAAACGGGTGCTCATGATCTTTGTGCACATCAAAATAAGCTTCACCATCAAGGTAAACCTCGCGTGTTTTGCCGCTAAAGCTATCCGGATATTTTAAGGTAGTTGCTGAATTTAAGGTAACCACGGTACCGTCAGCCAGCGTTATAACTGACTTTATGGTTGGCTTTGTTGTTTTTTGCAGCCATTTAACTGCTGCCAGATCATTATTAAGTTTTGGAGCAATTATATAATAATAAGTAAAAATGCTTGTTATGGCCACAAAAACAGCAGCCGCGCTAAACCATGCTATAAGTCTGAATCTTTTGCGCGGTTCCTCTTCTTCAATTTCATCAATAGTTTCCACCGGGTTTTCTTCGGCCCTGATCTTATCCATTACCTTTTTAAACATGGCAGCATTGGCGGCATATTCAACACTGTTTGTTTTCCAGTAATCTTTTAAGATCTCCAGCTGATCACGATATTCCTTATTGTCCTGCAAAAGCAACTTTAACTCCAGCTGCTCATCATAAGTAAGTTCATCACTTAATTCTTTTGTAAGCAGCTTAATAAATCTATCGTTTACCATAAAGCGGAATATCCATGATCATGGTAAGGACAATATTTTTTTACAAATTGCCTACAGGCTTAGAAAAAAAATTTCAGGAGGCTTAAAAGCAGCACAATATTTAAAAGTACCTCATTGCTTTTTGAGCTGCGGGCGGGGATTAGATAATCAGACAAAGAAACACTGAGCTTTTTAACGGCCCTGAAAAGTTGGGTTTGTACGGTGCGGGGAGAAATGTCGAGAATTTCGGCTACCTCTTTGTATTTAAGTCCGTCTTCTTTTATCAGCCTGAAAATAATCCGGCACTGCTGGGGCAATGCCTCAATAGATTGCTCCATTTTAAATACCAGCTCCTTCTTTTCAAACTCTTCCTGCGGATTAAAAGTATTAACAAACTTTAGTTCGTTAGTATCTTCAATTTGGACAAGATGGATATGCGAGTATTTTTTAATGTAGTTTAATGATTGATTTTTTACGGCTACAAACAAGTAGGTATCCAGGCTTTGAATATCAGCCAGGTTTTTACGGTTTAGCCAGCATTTAACAAACACGTCTGACACTATTTCTTCCGCTGCCTCATTTTGATGGATATACATCCTGCAAAATTTAATAAGCGGCGTGTTTAACAAATAAAAAAGCGTTTCAAATGCTTTATCGTCATCATTGATGGTGATGCGTTTCCACAAATTTAAAATATCAACTTTTCTATCTTTCAAAATATTAAGAAATAAAACAGGGGCTGGGCAAAAGTTAATAACAATGTAACAATTATAATATATTAAATTTAATATTATACTATTAAGGCCTGAAAATTAATATTGTCAATAATTCTTCGGGCCGGCCTGTAGGCAATTGCGCATAAAAAATTGTCTATATGTATGTGTGAAGTTGTTAAAAGACAAAAAGTAACACAAATGAGCTATGCATCAACCTGTAACCCAAACGGTATAATTATTATGAAGAAATTACTTTTAATACTGATGCTTGCATCGATACAAGTTTCACACCTGGCGGCGCAAACCCATGCCATGTCAAAAACTTATGTAGCCCCAACAGATCCGCAGGTGCAAAAAAAACTGGCAGACTGGCAAGACCTGAAATTTGGCCTTTTTATGCACTGGGGCACTTACAGTCAATGGGGCATTGTTGAAAGCTGGAGTATTTGCCCCGAAGATGAGGGCTGGACCCAAAGAAAAGGCCCTTACAGTGCCGATTATCATGCTTATGTAAAGGCCTATGAGAATTTGCAAACCACCTTTAACCCGACAAAATTTAACCCGGAGAAATGGGTTACAGCAGCTAAGCTTGCCGGGATGAAATATGTGGTGTTTACCACCAAGCATCATGATGGTTTTTGCATGTTTGATACCAAGCAAACCGATTATAAAATCACCAGCACAAAAACACCCTTTTCAACCAATGCGCGCAGCAATGTTGCCAAAGAAATTTTCAGCGCGTTTCGTAAGCAGGATTTTATGATAGGGGCCTATTTTAGCAAACCCGACTGGCATTCGGAAAATTACTGGTGGCCGTATTTTCCGCCAAAGGATAGAAATGTGAACTATGATCCGGCAAAGTATCCGGAGCGCTGGCAAAAGTTTAAAGATTATACTTATAATCAGATCCAGGAGCTGATGACAGATTATGGCCGCGTAGATATATTGTGGCTGGATGGAGGATGGGTACGTCCTCAGAAATCAGAAAGCAAACCTGGGGAGCCATTACCAAGCGATAAATATAACCAGGATATTGATATGGCAAAAATTGCCGCTATGGGCCGCGCTAAACAGCCAGGCCTGATTGTGGTTGACCGCACCGTAACGGGCGAATATGAAAACTATACTACACCCGAGCAGGAGGTGCCAAATAAACCGCTGGATCACCCATGGGAAACCTGCATGACAATGGGAAACTCATGGAGTTATGTGCCAAATGATCATTATAAATCTGTTAACCAGATAGTGCAGCTGCTTGTAAAAATAGTATCGCGCGGCGGAAACCTGCTGATGAATGTTGGTCCAGGTCCTGATGGCGACTGGGACCCGGTTGTTTATGACCGCATGGCTGGCATAAGCAAATGGATGCAGGTTAATGGCGAAGGCATTTATGGAAGCCGTTCCGTCGCGCCTTATTCAGCTGATAATATTTATTATACCAAAGCAAAAAACAGCAACACAATTTATGTTTTTCAATTATCTGCCACTGATAACATTACTTTAAATCCAACGGTTAATATTCCTTTGGATAGTATCAGCAGTGTTAAGAAAGTAACGCTTTTGGGTAGCAAACAACACCTTAAATGGAAAATGGATGGCAAGCAATTAATAGTAGCTATTCCTGCATCGCTCCAAAAAACTAATACTTTACAGCATGCAGCAACCTTTAAAATTGAGTATTAGGGAGTAATAAGTTAAGGAAAGATTGCAGCTCACCCTCTTTCTGCGAAGCAAAGAGAGGGTCGGCGAGCGAAGCAATGCCGGGGTGAGTCTACTCCGCCATGCGTTCACGTCAATGCATTGGCGTTAATATCGCGCGCAGAATTTACCCACCCGGTCGACGCTACGCTGGACCACCCTCCCTTCGCTGCGCTGTATGGAGGGTAAAAAAATTAACTTATGGCATCGCTCAACAAGGCAATATATTCGCTATTATATTTTTCTACGAAGAAGTAGAACCTATAGGTCAATGTCGCCCATAACGGATGTAAAAAAATTAAAATAAATTTCATAACTAAATGAATATTCATTTATATTTGTGCCGATATACAAGCTATGCGCACAAGAGATATAGATAAGGAATTACTGGTAAAGCAAAAAGCCATTGAAAGTATTGTTAAAGATGGCTTAGAAGGCTTTAGCATGAACAAGCTGGCAAAAGCCTGTAACATCTCGGTAGCTACGCTGTACATCTATTACAAGGATCGCGATGACCTGATCATAAAAATAGCCCAGGAAGAGGGCCTGCGGATGGCTGAAGCCATGCTTGAAGGTTTTGATGTAAATGCTTCATTTGAAGATGGGATGCGGGTACAGTGGAGAAACCGTTATAAACATATGATGGATAATCCGTTGATAGGCGTGTTTTTCGACCAGCTAAGAAGCTCAAGCTATCACGCGCAATTTATGGAAACGTTTAAAAAGAACTTTGAAACATCCATTGGCACGTTTATGCATAATGTGCTGGAAAGAGGTGAAGTTAACGAGATGCCGCTTGAAGTATACTGGTCAATTGCATATGCGCCCCTTTACTCCCTGATCCGTTTTCATAACGAGGGACATAGCATAGGTGGTAGCCCCTTTCAAATTTCGGATAAGATCCTGTGGGCAACGTTCGACCTGGTTATTAAAGCGTTGAAGAATTGAGGTTAGAGACCAGTGATTAGAGGCTAGAGATTAGGACTGAATAGGGGTTGCTTTTAGAGAGCTGAATAATTAGGTTTTTATTTTATTTGCTTATTTAAGTAAGTGGATATTTATTTATAAATGGAAGATTTTGATCATATATTGCTGTTTAAAACCAATTGCAAAACTTTTGCGGATAAACTGGTGCTGCAATGTTTGCTTGAACAACAGGAGGGGATTGATGAGTGGAACATTGACCTGGAGGATTGCGACTATGTACTGAGAATAATCTCTTATACGCTCAGTCACAATTGTATAATTAAGTTACTTAACCATCACGGCTACCATTGCTGTGAACTAATATAAAACACGATGAAACAACAACAAGACATTATACCGTTTACCGGATACCAAAAACTGTTAATAGCTATTTTAGCCCTCACCCAATTTACGGTGATCCTTGATTTTATGATCATGTCGCCTCTTGGAGATATGCTGATGAAATCAATGAACCTTAAACCTTCCGCATTTGGCATTGCTGTATCTGCGTATGCATTTAGCGCCGGTATCGCGGGTTTGCTTACCGCGGGCTTCGCCGATAAGTTCGACCGTAAAAAACTATTGCTGTTCTTTTACATTGGATTTATAGCCGGAACCGTATTGTGCGGAATGGCGCATACTTATCCCTTGCTGTTAGCTGCGCGAATTATTACCGGCTTGTTTGGCGGGGTTATCGGCTCTATCTCCATGGCTATTATTACTGACCTTTTTGCCCTGCAGCAACGCGGCCGTGTTATGGGATTTATCCAAATGGGGTTCGGGGCAAGCCAGGTGCTGGGTGTACCTATAGGCCTATACCTTGCAAACCATTTTGGCTGGGAAATGCCTTTCTTTTTAACAGCTGCACTGGGTGGCATCATAGCCATAGTTATCATGCTGCGGTTAAAACCGGTTACTGCCCACCTGCTGATACAGCATGACCGTTCAGCGTTTATTCACCTATGGCACACGCTTGCAAAACGCGATTACCGGATAGGGTTTGCCGCTACTGCATTGTTATCCATAGGTGGCTTTATGATGATGCCGTTCGGCAGCGCCTTTGCCATTAATAACCTGCATGTAACCAACCAGCAGCTGCCGGTGTTATTTATGATAGCAGGCGTTGCCTCGCTTGTTGTTATGCCGCTGATAGGCCGCCTGAGTGATAAGGTGAGCAAGTTTAAAATATTTGCCGGAGCAACGCTGTGGATGATGGTGATGTGCGTGTTGTATACCAACTTATCAGTAACGCCATTCTGGTTGGTGGTTGCATTTAATATCCTGATGATGATGGGTGTTATGAGCCGTATGGTTCCGTCATCTGCCCTTACCAGCGCGGTGCCGGATATGGAAGACCGCGGGGCCTTTATGAGTATAAACGCATCTATGCAGCAAATTGCGGGTGGTGTGGCCGCTGCCGTTGCCGGGCTTATAGTAGTTCAGCAAAGTAAGGGCAGTCCGCTGCTACACTATGATACCGTGGGTTATGTGATAGTTGGCATCTCAATATCCAGCATATTATTGATGAGCCGTGTAAATAATATGATCAACAGAAAAATAAAAGATAAACCCGCTGCTGTTAAAGTGGATGAGGTTGTGATTAGCGAAGGATTTTAAAAGTATTATTTAAAACATGTCATTGCGAGCATAGCGTGGCAACCGCATACTATACAGAGCGAACAGAAAGGTATTGAACTTTGCATAGTAGACTTGCATAGTTCGCGATTGCTTCGTACCTCGCAATGACATGGTGGTTAATTAGTTATAAAAAAATCCGTCAGGGTTTACAACCTTTTGTTGCCTATTTCTTCACCCACTTTTGTTCCAGCATCTTTATGAAATACCCGCCTACCACACTTCTTGCCTGGAAACCTGTTTGTTTTCCGTTGGTTGTTTCGTGCCAGTCGCTTAAGGGTACCCGGGTTGGGGTTTCTGTAGCAAACTTATAAACCGGGGCTGCCAATGCTTCAAAATCAGCTTCGTTTTTCGCCATGGTGGCTGTCCACATTATCCAGTCGCTTTTAGTATAGGTTTTACGGCTATCCAGTGGCAGTCCGAATTCGTTTTGTTTGGTAAGATAAAATTTAACCTCCTTATCATAAACAGCCTGCGGGAACAGGTTTAGTCCTAAAATTTTATCCCACACCATATTATATTTTTGACTCCAGCTGCCTTTGTTTGCAAACGTTAAGGTATAATGGTCGTTATCACCGGCTAGCTGCGCCCACTTTGCCGCCATATCCTTAGCAATTTTGCCGTACCTTTTTGCTGATCCGGCTTCACCCATTTGCCCTGCCAGTTTCGCATAACAGGCAATGCCTACAATGGCCTTTACCGATAAATTGGCATTACGTGCCAGGTGCCCGGCAAAATCATCCGTACATAACTGGTTTTTAGGGTCAAAACCCTCGTTTACCAAATAGGTTACCCATTTGCCCAGTGTTATCCAATGCTGTTTGGCAAAAGCCGGGTTCCCTTCAGCCTTTGCAATTGCAGCAGCAAGTATCATCATATTGCCCGATTCTTCTACCGGCATTCCCTCGCCATATTGCTGGCCGTTTGCCTGGGGATAGGTACCCAGGTCATGCGCGGCATAACCCCGTTGAAACTTGCCACTTTCGCTGAAATAGAAGATCCCGTTCAGCATCCCTTCCAATAATTTAGGGTTGTATAAAAGATATAATGGCGCCGACGGATAGGTAACGTCAACCGTATTTATAAAGCCCCCGCTATAGTTTTCTTTTGACAGCCACAGCAATTTACCCTGCGGACTTTTCACCAGTGTATGCGCAGCAATGCTCTGCCTGTAAGCCATTACGCACAGCTTTGCATATTTTTCGCCGCCGGCCTTTACTGCGTCCTTATACATGGTGGCGTTAAACAATTCACACTTTTTTAAGAGAGCTGGATAATCAGCAGCGGCCTTTGTAAGCACCTGCTCAATGGTTTTGGTTTGTGCATTTTTCCACCATGGTTTTAAATTGGTATGGAAATACTGAATGGGGTTAATATCATCATACCCCAGCTCAACAAACTTTTCAACAGCTGTTTTGCCAACTGCACCAAACGGGATCACCGTATTTAAAACAAGGTTGGTTCCCTGGGTTGCCGTTGATTTGCTCTCGCCGCTAAAAAAAGAATTAACTGCTTCGCTACCCGAGCTTACATATTGCTGGGAGTTAAAAGATTTCGGCACAGCTACATACATGTAGCCCCAGTCGATACGCAGGTCGTCACCCTTTTTTTGCAGGATGGGCTGCTCGACCGTACCCGCTTTTAAAACAGACAGGTTGCCCGAAGCATATTTTTTTGTGGTAACTGGTTGCGATTGCGTATTCCGCGCCACATCAACCGATGCGCTGAAATATACTTTTACATTATGCGGCTTGTCATCGTTTGATTTTACTTTATAGCTGATGTATGATACCGGCCTTGATAAAATGTTCAAGTCATTCAGCAGCAGCGGCGAGGTGAAAGTTAGCTGCAAGTCAGTACCACCACATTTAAAGTTGTAAATGGTTTGGGTGGCATTAAGCTTAACGCTTGTTTGTTTGGCAACCTTTAGCTCGGCATGCTCTGTTGGTTTTATTTCATCGGCAAGGCCGGCGTCCAACCAGGCAGCACCGCCGGTATTGGTGCAATGCATGGCTAATACGTTTTCTCCTTCCTTTAATTTATTTACCACATCATCGCCAAGCGGGAAATATTGCAGATCGCCATTGGCACCGCTGCCCGAATAGATCTTTTCACCGTTTAGAAAAACCTCCGCGTCATCATCATGGTGCAGTTTCAGGTAAAGCTTATTGATGTTTGTTTTGCTGTAGGTAAAAACCCGGCGCACCCAAACTTCCCTGCTTTTCCACAAGGTTCCGGCCCTGTCCTTATCATCGCTGAATGGGGCCGTTCCGGTTTTCCAGGCGCTGTCATCGTATTTAAGGGTTGTCCAGCCATCCCCGGGGATCAGTTCATTGTAGGTACAGGCATACGGCTTTTCATCGGCGGCAGGCAGTATGGTTTTGTAGGATACCGGTTCTTTTCCCATAAAGCGATAAACCTCGTCATCCACTTTTATCAAGCCGATCAATGATTGATCCTTACCCGTCCAGTGATGGGTTGTGGATTGGTTAAGCTCGTCAGTAAACGACCAGATGCTGAAATAAGGGTTATGGGTGATTAAAGGATATGCAGGCGCTTTGGTAGCTTGCGCAAACCCCGAATAGCCCGCCAGTAAAAAGAAAAGCAGGCAAATACAGTGAGTAAGTTTGTTCATAATATAGATGTAATGTTTACAAGGGTAATTGTCAAAGCTACGGATAAAATGCGTTTTGAAATAATGAGGAGAGGGGAAATTAATGGGTGTCTGTACAACAATCAATCCACAAACCAGCTAATATCCCGCCATCAACGGCAAAATATCAGGTATAAAATTCCATTTTACCCGGTTAACTTTATAAATTGATTTTATAATCATATAACCTCCTGAATTATGATAACAATTAAGTGGCTTAAATTAAGTGCCTGTGTTTTGGCAATAACGGCAACTGTTAAAACTGCGCAGGCACAATCATATGTGCCTGAATGGAATGACAGCCGGATAAAAGTAAAACCACAGACCGCTATAAAAGCTTACACTTTTGATTTAAAGGATGTAACGTTATTAGATGGCCCTTTTAAACAAGCCATGCAGGCTGATGTAAACTATTTATTATCAATTGAGCCCGATCGTTTGTTATCAGCATTCCGTACCCACTCGGGTTTAAAAGCTAAAGGGAAGATGTATGAGGGCTGGGAATCATCGGGCCTTGCAGGCCATACGCTTGGGCATTATTTGTCGGCAATTTCTATGCACTATGCATCAAGTGGTGATCCTGAGTTTTTAAAACGGGTAAATTATATTGTTAGCGAGCTAAATGAATGCCAGGTGGCCCGCAAAACCGGCTACATTGGAGCGATCCCAAAAGAGGATACCATTTGGGCCGAAGTTGCCAAAGGCGAGATCCGCTCAAGGGGTTTTGATTTGAATGGGGGCTGGTCGCCCTGGTACACAGTTCACAAAGTTATGGCCGGGCTTTTGGATGCATACTTATATTGCAACAATAAACAGGCACTCATCATTTGCAAAAAAATGGGCGACTGGACGGGAGAAACAATCAAAAACCTTGATGATGATAAGCTACAAAAGATGCTGCTATGCGAATATGGCGGCATGGCCGAAGCACTGGTTAACTTGTATGCCATAAGCGGCGATAAAAAGTATCTTGATCTGTCGTACAAGTTTTATGATAAACGCATACTGGACCCACTTTCGCAAAAACAGGATATATTACCCGGCAAACATTCCAACACCCAGATCCCTAAAATAATAGCAAGCGCAAGGCGGTACGAGCTTACCGGGGATAAAAAAGACAAAGCCATTGCCACTTTCTTTTGGGCAGCCGTTACCAACAACCACTCATACGCTACAGGCGGCAACAGCAATTACGAGTACCTGACCGAGCCGGGCAAACTAAACGATAAGCTTACCGAAAACACTACCGAAACCTGCAACACTTACAATATGCTTAAACTAACCAGGCATCTGTTTTCGGTTGATCCCTCGACA
>JAQBOS010000377.1 GCA_028287925.1 Mucilaginibacter sp.
TGCGCCGCCTGCCAGGTATACGATAGAAAATTTATCCCATGCCAAAAAATCCTGCAAACCACAACGCAGGGTCCTCTTTGAGAGACCCTGCTGAGACTGAAATACAGGAATTGGTTTTAAAATCACACAAAATTTCAGCATAATGACAAACAGCAATATCACATTAACCGAAACAAAAAAAGATGATTTAAACGCATTTTTTCAATCCGTCCCCGCAGGGTCTCCTGAAAGGGACCCTGCGCCGCCTGCCAGGTATACGATAGAAAATTTATCCCATGCCAAAAAATCCTGCAAACCACGACGCAGGGTCCTCTTTGAGAGACCCTGCTGAGACAGAACAGAAACACAGAAACACAGGAATTGGTTTTAAAATCACACAAAATCTCAGCATAATGACAAACAGCAATATCACCTTGAATAAAACAGAAAAAGATGATTTAAACGCATTTTTTCAATTTCAGCTTGACAAAGAAGCAAATTATTTAGCAGCGTTCACAGCTAAAGACCCAAACGATAAAACTGCCTACATTGAAAAGTATACAAAGTTTTTAACTGACCCGACAATAAATATGCGGACAATAAAAGCTAATAATGAAATAGTAGGTAGTGTAGCAAAATTTATTATGCACAATGATGCCGGGATTACTTATTGGATTGACAGAAACTTTTGGGGACAGGGAATTGCTACAACAGCGCTTAATGACTTTTTAAAAATTGAACAAACCAGGCCGATTTATGGACGTGTTGCATTTGACAATTATGGTTCACAAAAAGTTTTAGAAAAATGCGGTTTTGTAAAAATTGGAAAGGATAAAGGATTTGCCAATGCCCGGCAAACAGAGATTGAAGAATATATTTATAGGCTTTCAGACTGATAAGCCGCCGGGTTGGACAACAACACCGCCTGTCCAAGCATTTTGCCCCCCGCCGCCTGTCCAAGCATTTTGCTTGAACCCAGCCAATTGAGCGTCCCGCTTAAATTAATAACCATTGTTATTTTTTAAATAAAAGCCCATATTTATTTCATGTCACGTAACGCCTCAACCGACGAACTTTATTTTGCAACCTTAACCGTAGTAGACTGGATAGACGTTTTCACCAGGCGGGAGTACAGCGATTTTATTATAGAAAATCCTAAATACTGTCAGCCGCATAAAAACCTGAACATTTATGCCTATGTAATCATGACCAACCACATACACCTTGTGGCAAACGTAACAGATGGCTCGTTGGGAGAAGTTTTAGGACGCTTTAAATCATATACTTCCAAAAAGCTGTTTGAAATGATCGCCAATAACCCGACTGAAAGCAGGCGGGAATGGATGATTAAAGCGTTTGAGCATGCCGGCAAGTATAACCCCCTAAATGAAAATCATCAATTTTGGCAGAATGGGAATTACCCGGTATTACTTTACTTACCGGCGGTTATTGATCAGAAGATCGACTACATTCATGAAAATCCGGTAAGGGCGGGATTTGTGGGTGCGGCACATGAATATTGGTACAGCAGTGCTAATCCGGAAAGCCCGTTGAAGACTATTTATTAATTTGAATTTAAGCGCTTAAATTGTTGGCATTCAAGCAAAATGCTTGAACGGGCGGCGCATTTGTTTCAAAAAAATATTGATAACCATTCTGTGCTGGTTTCTATAAAGTGTCAAATAAATATCTTCTATAAGATAGTACCATGTTATAAATAGTACTATATTTGTTGACGAGGCCTTTAAAAACTCGAGAGGCTTATAAATAACCTCTATTTTTTTACCATTTTAAATTTGACTTTATGACAACAAATCCTAAATTAATATCAACAACTATTAACGAATTTCATTTACCACGGGTGGCAAATATTATAATGCTGCTCGTTTGGATTACCGCCGGTATTGGTATTATGCTGCCATTTGCACTTGGTACGTCTCCGCTTGATGCACTTTTACTTAGAGTACCTCATAATGAAGGTAATTGGTGGCATGCACTCGTAGGGCTGCCTTTCTTTTTGTCCTTGCCAATGATTTGGTTGCACTTGCATATGTTAAGTTCAGCACAGCTGCCTATCCTCCTTGTCAGACGCGTATTATGGATAGCAATTATTTTTTCTGCAGCTGGTACGCTATTAGTCGAAACCCCTTTTTTGTTACACCGCGCGGGCACCAGTGAACCGCAACGCCTGGAAATTATATTTTTAGGAATAGGTATTATGCTATTCAACGGACTCTTTTTATATATTAAGAGAAAAAAATTACATCCTATACGAGCCAGTTTTATAGGTATCGCCACCGCTTATCTTGCCAATGCTTTTCTATGCCTTATTGTCTATGGTGAAACAAAATTCGAAGATCATTCAAGATCGGGGTGGTATCTAACTCTGATAGTTGTACTACCAATCTTGATCGAATTGATTTGGATATTATTTAGAAAATCTGATGCACAAAAAATAAATAAATCTTCTGGTTCTGGTCTTTGATTTGCCTTCCGAGGCTATACAAATCCTCCGGCTCCTGCTTTTGATTGCTTACATGGTGAAAAATGGAATGGTGTGTGTTTAAGCTTGCACGGCGGATAAACCACTTTAAATATTTGCATTTTCACAAAAAAATAATTCATTAGAGTTGGAACAGTTTAGAGGATTTCGTATCTTTATATCGTAAGATTTGTAAATAATCTGCGTCAATAAAGTGGTTAGTAATTCGGCGCGTAGTACATCGACAACCATATAAGGTATTGTAAATCAATAGGGTTTTAATCGTGTTCGATTCCCCTACGGAATCGGACCCTTTGTTAATCAATTAAAATAACAGCCAACGTTTGTAAACTACTCAATAAATGGTTCGACTTTAGTCCCGTTGGTGGCTGACAATCAACCGTACGGAATCATGACCCGAATCCGCAATCTGCTGTACGATTTTTAAAACTTAGTTGTTCAAAATAACAACTTACCTATTTCTTAATATAAAAAAGGTATTCAGCTGTATAGGGTTGTTCCAGTAACTGGCCTTTCTGTTGCCTGTCGGCTGTGGCCGGGGCTTTACCGCCCTTTGTATTGATCCTTTGGATAAAAACAACCGGGGTAAGCTTTCCTGTTCCGCTTGCCGTTATTCCCTTCAGCAATAACCACGGGATAGCAAGACTATCAGGCGAGTCGGTCTGTTGCAATTTGGCGCCGCTAATTGTGGAACCATCTGTATTTTCCCATGTGGGTTTTTTTGCCGGATTGAAATAATGTTTTCCAATTAATTTGCGGTTATCAGCGGTAGCATATAAGTTAGCACGAGGTTCTAAAAAGGTCCATACATAACGGGAAGTATCCTGGGGATCCTGCGTGCAAATATACACTTGTACACCTTTAGCATAGGCATGCATAATAAGGCTGCAATCTTCAGGAACTTTGATAGACGCCGGAATTTCCTGCGTTTGTGCAAAGCACGACAGGTTGCAGATCACCAGCAATAGAGACAAAATAGCGCGGATCATGTTTTTGAATTTAATTACACGAAAATATAAAAAACAGCTGTTATTGCCCGGTAAATTTTCCTGAAATATTAACATAAATTAATAAAAGCCATCGCACTTGTTTACTCACAAACAAGACGCTTAAATGGGCGAAGGAAAGCGCCCTTCACGATAGTTCTTCCAAATCTATCGTTATGTAATCAACCCGTTTTGCACGGAAAATTTAATTAACGTGGCTGTATTTTTACTTCCGGTTTTATCCATCAGGCTTTGCCGGTGCCCTTCAATGGTTCTCCTGCTTGAAAATAATTTAGCGGCCATTTCCTTATTGGTATAGCCTTCTGCAATAAGTTTTAATACCTCCTTCTCCCGTTCAGAAAATTCAATGTTCAACGCTACCCGGTAAGCCGATAATTCTTTTAATTGAGCAAGGCGTCTCAATGTTTTTAAACTTATTTCAGAACAAATATAAGTTCCCCCTTCCAAAATATAACGTATCGCAAAAAGCATTTCCTTTCTGCTGACATTTTTTAATAAATAGCCGCGGGCGCCAGACTGTATGGTCTCCAACACATAACTCTCATTGTCAAGCATGGAAAGAACAAGTACCGGGTACTTCATTTGTAAGGTTTTTAGCATAGTCATTCCATCCAGCTCCGGCATATTCATGTCAGTTAAGATCAGGTCAGGTGCTTCCCCCTTTTCTAAATAATCAAGTACATCCTGTCCGTTAACTGCTTCATAAATAACCTGCATATCGGGCTCCTGGTCAAGTATTATTCTGATGCCATCCCTTACGATATGGTGATCTTCGGCTAAAAGGATCTTTATCAAAGCGGTATTGTTAAATAGATGAATAAAGTAGTAAATGAGTTTGTTAATTCATTCTGTACAAATGTGATATTTTATTTAAGGTTTATACAAAAAACTTGTTGTTTATTTCCTCATAGTTAGCTAATTGACTAAATTATACCCGGCAAACATTTTCAATTCAAATTGTTATAAGAAACGTCAGGAGGAATTAAATTGTCAAAGAAACCCGGAATCCGAAAAACCGATGATTTATCATTGCTGCGCAGGGAAGCGGAGAAATTGGCTACTCCCGGCAACGGGAAGGTGGAAAATAGCAATTCAGACCAGGACTTAGCATGGCTATTGCATGAGCTGCAAGTTCAGAAGATAGAGCTGGAAATGCAAAATGAGCAGCTCAGAAGTTCAAATGATGAGCTTGAAATTCAGAGATCAGAATTGGCCGGCTTATATGATCTCGCCCCGGTGGGCTTTTTTACCCTGGATCTATATGGCATCATCAGGGAAATAAATAATACAGGTAGCATAATGATCGGTATCCCTAAAAAGCGCCTGACCGGAAGAAATTTCCGGGACTTTGTTAGTGCGGAAGATCTTGAAACATTTATAGATTTTCTGGAATCTGTCCAGATCCGGGAAATGCGGCAAAGTTGTGAACTAGCCGTGCTAAAACAAGGGGGTAAGTTTTATGCCCGGGTAGAAGGGATCGCTCCGGCTTATCATACTACGGAAAATATCCGCTGTTACATAGCCGTG
>JAQBOS010000418.1 GCA_028287925.1 Mucilaginibacter sp.
GGACTGTTAATGACCAATGACCAATGACCAATGACCAATGACCAATGACCAATGACCAATGACCAATGACCAATGACCAATGACCAATGACCAATGACCAATGACCAAATAAAATGATAAAGAATTATTTAAAAATCGCCTGGCGCAACATCCTGAATAACAAGGTTTACAGCGCACTAAATATTGTAGGTTTAGGCGCCGGTATGGCTGTGGCTCTGCTGATTGCCTTATGGGTTAATTACCAGTATTCGTTTGACCGGTTTTTGCCGAACAGTGATCGATTGTACCAGGTGCGCCGTAATTTTAACAGCAATGGCGATACGCTTACGTTTGGCTCAACCTCTTTAAGGCTGGCTGATGCACTCCGGAATAATATCCCCGAGTTTGAGCATGTTGCCGAAGCGGATTGGGGTACCAACCATGGCCTTATGGTCGGCGATAAGAAACTGTATCCCGAAGGCATCCAGGCCGGCGGCGATTTTTTAAAGATGTTTAAATATCCCATGATAATGGGGAATTGGGAAAATGCGTTGAAGGAGCCTTTTTCCATTGTGCTTGATCAATCAACTGCCCGGGCGCTGTTCGGAGATGCTAATCCTATAAACAAGATAGTTAAGGTTGATAACCAAAATAACCTGAAAGTTACTGGTGTTTTGAAGGACCTGCCTGCCAATTCGAGTATGTCATTTAAATACATTATCCCGTTCGCCTATATGGAGGCAGTGCAAAAAGCGATAAAGCCATTGCGGGCGGGTAGTTTTGCAGATAATGGATTTGCATTATACGCCGAATTAAAACCAGGCATTTCATATGCACAGGTTGCAGCAAAAATAAAAAATATTGAAAAAACCGAAACCAGCAGCGTAAATGCCATGAATTCCAACGTAATTATGCAGCCGCTGCTCGACTGGCACTTGTTCAGCGAGTATGTGAACGGCAAAGCGGTTGATGGTTTTATCCAGTATGTCCGCATCTTTAGCATAATTGGTGCGTTGGTATTGCTGATAGCATGTATCAATTTCATCAACTTATCCACCGCACGGTCCGAAAAACGGGCGCGTGAGGTAGGGGTGCGAAAGGCAATCGGCTCACAAAGAAAAGATCTCATCCTCCAGTTTCTTGTTGAATCGGCACTGGTTACTTTTATTTCATTCCTGTTTTCGCTTCTGTTTGTTCAGATGGCATTGCCGGGCTTTAATGCCCTTACAGGCACTGTTATCAGCATTCCGTTTTCCAGTATCACTTTTTGGGTGGCAATGATAGCTTTTGTGTTAATAACCGGGTTGTTAGCAGGCAGCCGGCCGGCATTTTACCTGTCATCTTTCAACCCGGTTAAGGTTTTAAAAGGAAGCATAAAAATTGGCAGGTCGGCTTCATTGTCACGCAAAATATTGGTGGTTACGCAATTTAGCTGCTCTATTGCTCTTATTATAAGCACGATAGTTATTTATCGCCAAATTCAATATACTAAAGACAGGCCTACCGGGCTGCAGGTAAGTAGGTTGATGGCCTCGAACATGAATGATGATCTGCCCAAAAGTTACAATGCGCTCAAAAATGATTTGCTGCAAAGTGGTGTGGTAGAATCGGTAACCAGGGCTACAAGCCCTGCAGACTACATTAACGGCCATATGAATTTGGATCATTGGGAGGGCAAACACCCCGGCGAGACTGTAGAAATGGGTGTGATAACCGTACTGGGCGATTATTTCAAAACGCTTGGCATGAAAATGAAATCGGGCAGGGATTTTATAACAGGTAAAATGTCAGACACGGCCAATATTGTACTTAACGAAGCTGCTATAAAGCGCCTGCGCTTAAAAGATCCGCTAAACCAAATTATTAGAAAGGACATGAAGGATTATAGGGTAATTGGCGTGGTAAAGGACGCGCTGATGGAGTCGCCTTTTTCGGCCGCCGATCCAACCATGTTTCAATATGGCGGCGGTGATTATTTAATGTACCGTTTATCGCCAAACGTAAAGATCCACGAGGCGATTGAGAAGATCGGGCAGATCTTTAATAAATACAGCCCTGCATTCCCGTACCAATATTGGTTTGAGGACCAGGAGTATAATAAAAAATTCAGCGGAGAGGAACTTGTTGGCAGGCTTGCCGGTGTATTTGCAGTGTTAGCCATATTTATATCGTGCCTGGGCTTGTTTGGCCTTGCAGCCTTTGTTGCCGAGCAGCGTACAAAAGAAATAGGCGTGCGGAAGGTATTAGGAGCAACTGTAACCCAGGTGTGGATGCTGCTTTCAAAAGATTTTATTTTGCTGGTGATCATCAGCTGTGTAATAGCATCGCCGATTGCACTGTACTTTTTACAAAAATGGCTGATGAAGTATGATTACAGGATAACCATAGGCCCGGGTGTGTTTATTATTTCGGCAATTGCGGCAATAATTATTACACTGCTCACCATAAGCGCACAGGCAATAAAGGCAGCGCTGGCAAACCCGGTGCGAAGTTTGAAAAATGAGTAGGGAATAGTCATTGGTCATTGCGTCATTGGTCATTAGTTTTTTTGAAGTATCTATTACTGCGTTACTTAATGACCAAAAGACATTCGACCCTTACCAATGACTAATGACACAATGACTAATGACCAAACACCATGATAAAGAACTATCTTAAAATCGCTATCCGCCAATTACGTAAACAAAAAATGTATGCGGCCATAAAAGTTGGTGGGTTTGCTTTAAGCATTGCCGCCTGTTTGCTGATCGGACTTTATATTAAGGATGAGATTAGCTATGATAAAAGCTATCCTGATACAAACCGGATTTATCGCTTTTTAACCAATGCGCCAATAGATGGCAAAATACAGCGTTGGACATTTTTGCAGGCTCCGTTTGCAGCCGCAATAAAATCAAACTTTCCTGAAGCAGAAAAAACCGCCAGGGTAATGGCAAGCCCGCTATTTGACGGGGCCGGCAGCAACGAACTCAGGCGCGCCGATAAAATGGAAAATACACATGAAGAGGGCTTTGCTTATGCAGACCAGGAACTATTGGACATATTAAAGCTGCCAATGATTTATGGTGATAGGGGCCATGCGCTCGCCGAGCCCTTTACCATGGTGATCACTAAAAAGAAAGCCGATAAATATTTCCCTGGCCAAAACCCGGTAGGGAAGATTATGTATCTCAATAATGATGTAAAAAAGCCCTATAAGATAGGTGGTGTAATAAAGGATTTCCCTGCTACATCGTATCTGCAATATGATTTTTTCCTTACTTTAAAGGATAAAGAGCTATGGCAGGGAGAGCAAACTTCATGGGTGGCTAATAATTACGATACTTATATAATTGCTCGTCCGGGAACAAACGCCACTGTACTACAAAAAAAGATTACGACAGTAATGTTTAAAAATTATATAATTCCCAGTTTGCTGAAGGTGGGCTTTAAATCTGCAACAACCATGTTTGCACATGCAACAATTGATATGCAACCTATTGCTGATATTCATTTAAAATCGTATAATATATATGATTACTCAAAGCATGGTGATATCAGGTTTATCTGGCTATTTGGCGCTGTGGCAGGTTTTATATTGGTTATTGCATGTATTAATTTCATCAACCTCTCAACTGCTAAATCGGCCAATCGTGCTAAGGAGGTAGGGTTAAGGAAAGTGGTTGGTTCAAGCAGGTTTAGCTTAATAAAACAATTCCTTACGGAGTCGATGCTGTTTAGTTTTTTATCGTTTGGGTTGGGAATGATACTTGCCGTGGTATTGCTGCCATATTTCAATACGCTTGCCGGGAAATCATTAACTATTCCCTGGGGTGCAATGTGGCTACTACCGTTGATGGTACTGGCTGCAGTAATCATCGGGATAGTTGCAGGGATCTATCCGGCATTTTATCTTTCCTCATTTAAACCGGCCAGTGTATTAAAGGGCTCCATCAGCAACGGTAGTAAAAACTCGGTATTAAGAAATGGGCTGGTAGTGTTCCAGTTTACCACATCTGTAGTCCTCATCATTTGCACGATCGTGGTTTATAACCAGATGCAATTCATCCTTAATAAGGACCTTTGCTATGATAAAAACCAGGTAGTAGTAATACAGGGCGCAAATATTCTTGGCAATGATGTAAAGAATTTTAAGAACGAGTTACTAAAAATGTCATCCGTAAAAAGTGCATCCATCAGCGATTATTTACCGGTTGAAGGCACCAAGCGGAACGGGAATACATTTACTGTTGAGGGCAGAGAAAAAATTGATGCAGGTGTGGGCGGGCAATCATGGGTGGTAGATAATGATTACCTGAAAACCATGGGGCTGCAACTTGCTGAGGGCAGGAATTTTGATCCCGCTGTTACAACCGATTCAACAGCGATAATCATCAACGAAACGCTGGCAAAAAAGCTTAATCTTAAACACCCTATCGGTAAAAAAATCACTAACAACGGTACCATTATCGGCGTTGTTAAGGATTTTAACTTCGAATCCCTGCGTGAACCTATCGGCGGATTGGTATTGCATTGGGGCATCAGTCCGTCTATTATAACGGTAAAAGTAAATGCGGCCAATATGCAAAGCACCATGGCTGGAATTTCATCAACCTGGAAAAAATTCTCACCATCCGAGCCAATCCGCTATACTTTTTTGGATGAGCGCTTCACCAGTATGTATGCTGATGTACAGCGCATGGGGCATATCTTCACCAGCTTTGCGGTACTTGCAATCATTATAGCCTGCCTTGGCCTGTTTGCCTTAGCAGCCTTTATGGCCGAGCAGCGCAGTAAGGAAATTGGCATCCGCAAGGTGTTAGGGGCAAGTGTGGAAAGCATTGCACGGTTACTATCTTTGGATTTTGTAAAGCTGGTAGCTTTGGCGATAATTATAGCTTCGCCAATAGCCTGGTGGGCCATGACCAAGTGGCTGCAGGATTTCACCTATCGTGCACCGATCAGCTGGTGGATCTTCGCAGGTGCGGGGATAGTGGCAATAGTAATAGCTTTGGCAACCGTTAGCTTTCAATCAATAAAAGCGGCTATTGCAAATCCGATAAAGGCGTTGAGAAGCGAGTAGAAGAAGTTGGCAGTAGTGAGTAGGCAGTTGGCAGAAAAAAATGTCTGAGTAAGAACGGCTAATAATGCAATTCTTATTCAGACATTTATTAAATTATCTCCAATGACTAATGATATAATGACCAGTGATTACCAGAGAAACAGTGGCACCAGCCATATTGGCGATATGTAATACGGATCGTAATAGGGTTGGTAGTATTCTACCGTTTCTTCTTCAACAACGGTAGTAGTAGTGGTGGTACCGCCGCCTCCGTAATTTGAATTATTGTTATTTTGTTTTTGCTCTTCTTCCATCAGCCTGATCATCAGCTCCGAGCCCTGGTTTATCATATCAACCATGGCATCTTCGCCAACCTCATCGGGTTTTATGGCTGTATTGCAAATTTCTTCTATTTCGCGCCATGCGTCTTCCGAAACAAGCTCATTTTGCCAACCTGAAGATGCCGTGTCGAATCGGTTTTCGTTAATGAACGACATAAATACAATTTCGGCCGGGTCTGTCTTCTTAAACATGGCAACGGCAATTCGCAGGTCATCAAAACGGTCATCGTTTGTGTAATCAAACCAGGCGTCATCTGTGTCGAAATCAAAATACCTGTCGAAAGCAAACTCGCCCTTTTCAAGATCTACAAAGGAGAAAACGTCATAAACCTTCAAATATTCGGTGTAGCGCTTCATAAAGGTATCAAATACACCCCGGCCTTTTGAGCTAACCTGGTAGGTTGAATCCCCGGTAATTACATAACCTTTTGCAACAAGGTCGGTAAACAAGGGCTGTAGTACGCTATCATCACCATAAGCATTGCTGCTGAACTGGTGGGTGCCGTTTATCATTTCATTTAAAACGATGATGGCCTTAAATGTTTTTTTATTATCGTTTGATAAAACTGTGTTTTTTCTTAATTCAATTGCCATAACTATAGTTTATAATGGATGTAAAAAAATCCGCGACTTTAAAAGTCTTTCAGTTAAAC
>JAQBOS010000423.1 GCA_028287925.1 Mucilaginibacter sp.
ATACCGCTTACGGCAGCATTCATGATATCCTTTTTAACCCAGATCTTATCGCCTTTAAGTTTACACCAGCCCAATAACAAAAGCCCGGCAGTAATGAAACGAAGCGCCCCCATTAACATAGGAGGAAAGCCATGTACAGCCATACTGATAAAAAAGAAAGTGGAGCCCCAAACTATGTAAACTGTAGCAAATGCAATGATAACCAATAACGCAGGTGCTTTTTGTTGATTAATTGTTGTCATGATCTTAATTTTTCTTGTTTAATAATGAATCTATACTGTATTTATATTCGGGTAGTGATGCAAGCAGCAAGCTGGCCGCGCAAACTGTAAAAACTGAATAACCCAAAGGCGATTCAATCCCGAACGAGATTGCCATTGCCAGCCCGAATCCAAGGCTTAGCAAACAGCTGCCAAATGCGGCAATGCGCGTAAATAAGCCGGTTAATAGCATCAGCCCAAATCCACCTTCGCAAATGGTTGCTATTACGGCAAAAAGCGGAACCAGCGAATGCGGCATAAAAGCCATTGTTTGATTTGCGTATTCCATAAAATGAGCCCAATCGCCCCAGCCAACGTGTGGCTGACCGTGTGCACCCAAAATGCCCAACCTGTCGGCTACTTCCCATAGGTAACTACAGGCCAAAGCAGCTCTGAGAAATATTGATGGGAACACATAATTTTTAATAAGTTGCATAGTTTTTTTATTTGCTGATGTAAATATACAGATCAATTGGCCTATCTTTATAGTCCAGAAAATACAAACAAGGTAGTCCAGTATGCAATTTCCGAAAGGTCTTATAACAACCGACAAAAACTCGCAGGTGCCTGTGTATTTGCAGATCGCCAATGGCATAATCAGCCATATTCGCCAGGGAGTTTTAAAACCATCTGTAGCACTGCCCAGCAGCCGTTTGCTGGCGGCTGATCTAAAGGTTCACCGTAAAACAGTTGTTGCCGCCTATGATGAGCTTTATGCCCAAAGCTGGGTTGATGTTTATCCGCGCAAAGGGGTTTTTGTAGCCAAAAATCTTCCGGACGTATCTCCCCGGAAAATAACCGCAGGCACACAGCCTTATACTTATCCTGAAAAAGCTTTTTTTGAAGTACCTAATGATAAAACGCATATATCAGGTCCCTTTTTAAAAAAACCGGAACACAACCTTGAATTTAATGATGGATTTCCGGATATCCGTCTTGCACCGGTGGAATTGCTGGTAAGAGAGTACAGGCGTTTTGCCACGTATCATTTTACCTCAAAATACCTGATGTACGGGCCTGAGCAGGGATCGGAAAATTTAAGGACAGAGCTTGCCCGTTTTTTCGGCGAAACGCGCGGCTTGCAGGTTAAACCCGAAAATATTTTGATCACCAAAGGCGTGCAAATGGCTTTATACCTTATTGCGAAGACACTGCTCACAAAAAACGACACGATTATTGCCGGTGATCCCGGTTATAACTGCCCCAACGAAGTTTTTGAACAGGCGGGTGCTAAGTTAGCATTGGTACCTGTTGATGAACACGGTATAAACGTAAGTGAAATAGAGGCCATCTGTAAAAAGAAAAAAGTAAAACTGGTTTATGTAATTCCGCATCACCACAGCCCTACAACGGTTACGCTAAGCGCAGACAGGCGCATGCAACTGCTTGAGCTGGCCCGGAAATATAAATTTGCTATTGTTGAGGACGATTACGATTATGATTTCCATTACGCCAGCAGCCCTATATTACCCCTGGCCAGCGTTGACTATTATGGCTCGGTAATATATGTTGGCTCTTTTTCAAAAACCATAGCCCCGGGCATCCGGATTGGTTTTATGATTGCGCCGCAAAATCTCATTACACAGGCAACCCGCTTCCGCAGGCTGATTGACAGGCAGGGTGAGCAGCTTTTAGAGGAAGCTATGGCTAACCTTTTAAAAAATGGTGATATAAGCCGGCACCTTAAAAAAGCAAACAAAACCTATCATGAAAGGCGCGATGTATTATGCCGGCTCCTGAAAGAAAAATTAGACGGGTATATTAGCTTTAAAATTCCGGATGGTGGCTTTGCAGTTTGGGTTGAATATTTAAACGGACTTAAACCACAAGAGGTAGCTGCCAAAGCTGCAACAATGGGGCTTACTATCAGTAAAGGAACAGATTATTTTCATGATCCAGCCTATCCTAACAATGGCATCCGGCTTGGCTTTGCCTCACTAAACCTGAAAGAGCTGGAACAGGCTGTGGAGATTTTAGCGAAGGCGATAAAGGCTTTAAGTTAAGGCGATATAAAGGCTGACAATATAGTGATTGATTATCAATCACTTACATCTATTCAATCCTTAGATAAAGGCAAAACAACTGATAATCAGCATGTTTCACAGCGTTCCACCCCGTTCCGCATAAAAATGGAACGCTGGAACGCATTGCCGGCGTGGACACATAAACTTGCGCTTCGCCTCATCGAAGGCTACGGCTGCACGCAGTTGGTGAAGATTTGGGGTGAAGGTGGCCATTTTCATATGCCAAACCCGCGTTAAGTTAAAAATTATTCCTTCTTTGTAGAAATACAATAAGAAGTTATTTCCTTCAATTTCCCATCATTAAACTTATATACATCGCATGATGAAATATAGTTAACCCTGCCCTCCACGTAAAACTCGGCTGTGCCGTTTATAGCTACGCAATCGTTGTCAGCTATTACATTATCCATGTTAAACTTAGTGGTAACCTCTGAAAAGTATTTGGCTGTTTTAGTACAAAATTCAATAACGGCCGCTTTACCGGTGATTATTTCATTCCCTACTATATTGAAGCACACATCGTCGGCTAAATACTGGTAGATAAATTCAAAATTGCCACCGGAAAATTCAAGGGATATTTGTTTGTAGAGCGATTCCATATTTCAATTTACTTATTGCAGATAAATATCATTGTTTCTTAACACATAAAGCTACCTTTTTTGTTGCACTTTTGAGTTTGCATAACCTGTTTCACCTGTTATTGCTGTCACTTATTTATTATCTTTGCAAGCATCGTAACATACTTATGGAGTACACCCAACTGGTTAAGGGCCTTAATATAAATTACACAGAAACCGGCGAAGGAAAAACAATGGTTTTACTGCATGGCTGGGGATCAAGCCTGCAGGTATTTGAAAAGATCCAGCAATATTTTGAACCAAATTTTCATTTATTTGCTATCGACCTGCCGGGTTTTGGCAAAAGCGAAGAGCCAAAAGAAGTTTGGGGTGTTGAAGAATACACGCAGTTTATCGAGGAGTTTTTCCGGGTAAAAAATATCAGCAATCCTATACTTGCCGGGCATTCATATGGCGGGCGGATCTCTATACTTTATTCATCACGCAACCCTGTTTTAAAACTGATATTACTGGATAGCGCGGGGATAAAGCCCAACCGTTCATTAGAATATTATATAAAAGTTTATTCGTTTAAAGCGGCTCGTAAAACACTTCCGTTTTTAGTGGGCAAAAACAGGGCACAGGAAATTATAGAAGGATACCGGAAAACAGCCGGATCCACCGATTATAACAATGCATCGGGTATTATGCGGCAGATCCTGGTAAAATCTGTAAACGAAGACCTCAAAAGAGTAATGCCGCTGATAAAGGCCCCGACCCTGCTGATCTGGGGCGAAAACGATACGGCTACACCGGTTAGCGATGGCCAAACCATGGAAAAACTGATCCCCAATGCGGGTTTGGTGGTGTTGAAAAATGTGGGGCACTTTAGCTTTATTGAAAAGCTTCACGAGTTTTTAATTATATTGGATAACTTTCTGCAGGCCGATAAGAAGAACAATTGATGGATAACATATTTTTTATAGTTGCCCTGGCAACAGTACTGGTTTATGCATTTGCCAAATTAAGGTTCGAGCTGCATATGATGCAGCTCAATTCGTACCGTAACGACCGGTATTTTAAATGGCTAAAAACCAACCTGGTACTCGCTACCCGCGTGCTGGAAGTTGTTGTTTTGGCTATTACCGGCATCCTGATTTTAACTGCGGGCGTTGTTGTTAGCAGCATTTCAATCATCTTATTATATGCCATTTTAGCTTATTTACTATTCACCAAGAAGCAAAAAAAGCCGGTTGTTTTTACACAAAGGGCGCAGAGGTTATTCGGGCTTACTTTTTTATTATCCATAATAGCAGGTTTAGTGTACTTTTTGGTAACAGGTAAAGCGCTTTGTACAATTTGGGTTAGCGGGCTTGTTTTACTGCTCAGCTTTATTTTTATCGCGATAGCAACTATTTTAATAGCCCCGGTTGAAAAAGCCATTAACAACTGGTATTATAACGATGCCAAAAAGATCCTGGCCCAACGGTCAGACCTGATTATTATCGGCATTACCGGCAGCTACGGAAAAACCAGCACCAAGCATTTTTTGCACCGGATGCTGAGCGAAAAATACAATGTTTTAATGACGCCCGGCAGCTATAATACCACAATGGGTGTTATTAAAACAGTAAGAGAACAACTGCAGGCTACCCATCAGGTTTTTATTGTGGAGATGGGCGCCAAGCAACCCAATGATATAAAAGAGATCTGTGATTTGGTTAATCCGCAAATAGGGATCTTAACCGCTGTTGGCGAACAACATTTGGAAAGCTTTAAAACCATTCAAAATGTTCAGAAAACCAAGTTCGAGCTGATTGATGCCTTGCCATCTGGTGGGCTTGCCGTGCTGAATGCAGACTATGAGTATATTGCCAACCGCCCGGTTAACGACAGGGAAACTGCACTATATTCGTCAGACAATGAGAAAGTTGATTTTTATATAAAAGACATCTCCTACTCGGCAAAAGGTTCGGCCTTTTCCGTTTTTCAAAAAGGCAAGCATTTGGCTAATTTTGAAACCAAGCTACTGGGAAGCTATAACCTGTCGAACATATTAGCCGGTTATATTGTGGCCCGGCATTTGGAAGTTCCGGATAGCAGCATTGCCTTTGCTGTAAAGAAACTGGAACCAGTGCAGCACAGGCTGGAGGTCAAAGTACATCCTAATGGTGTTACGGTTATTGATGATGCCTTTAATTCAAACCCGGTAGGTTCAAAAATGGCGCTGGAGGTTTTAAAAGCTATTCCCGGCACCAGGAAGATCATCATTACACCGGGCATGATTGAGCTTGGCGAAAAACAAGAATACTATAATAGCTTATTAGGCGAACAGATTGCAGATACCTGTGATTATGCTATACTTGTAGGCAAAAACATAACTTTACCTATTATGAAGGGGCTTAAAAACAAAAGTTACCCTGATGATAAAATATATGTAGCTCAAAACTTTAAGGATGCCGTTAATCATTTAAACGGCATTACCAAAGCAGGCGACGTATTATTATACGAAAATGATTTACCCGATACTTACGAACTTTAGATCAAATTATTAGAGCAGAACAATGAAGATAAATATTGGTGTTATATTTGGCGGAAGGTCAGTTGAGCATGAAATTTCTGTAATTTCGGCACAGCAGGCCATCAGTGCTTTTGATAAAAACAGTTACGACATTACTCCCATCTATATTACCAAAACCGGCAAATGGTACACCGGCGATGCGTTGCTAAATGTAGATAATTATAAAAATACCGATACGCTTTTAGCACAGTGCACTGAAATTTACCTTTCACCAACTTATGGCGATTTTACCATCAACGCGGTACAGTCATCCATCTGGAAAAGTAAGACGCTTGGTAAAATAGATATCGCTTTCCCTATTATCCACGGCACAAACGGTGAGGATGGCTCGCTGCAGGGGTTGCTTGAGTTAAAAGGCATTCCTTACGTTGGCTGTGATGTTTTATCATCTGCCATTGGCATGGATAAGATAATGATGAAGATGGTTTTGAAGGAAAGCAAGCTGCCCGTGGTTGACTATACCTGGTTTACCGACCGCAGCTGGCACATGGACAAGGAAGCCATATTAGAAAATATTAATAAGATAGGCTTCCCGGTTATTGTAAAACCATCCAATTTAGGGTCGAGCGTTGGTGTTTCAAAAGCTGCTGATGAAGCGCAGCTGGTAGATGCTGTGGAGCTTGCCGGGAGTTTCAGTAACCGGATCCTGGTTGAAAGAATGGTAGTTGACCTGAAAGAGATTAACTGCTCTGTATTAGGCGATTCGGCCAATCAAACAGCTTCGGTATGTGAAGAGCCTTTAGGTGCCGGCGATATCTTAAGTTATAAGGATAAATATATTACCAAAGGCAGCTCATCAAAAGGGATGACCAGCACCAAACGCCAGATCCCGGCCAATATTTCAACGGAACAGGCAACACTGATCCAGGATCTTGCAAAAGAAACTTTCAGGATCTTATCATGTTCAGGAGTTTCGCGGATAGACTTTTTGGTTGATAAAAAGGACAATAAAGTTTATGTGAATGAAATAAACACCATTCCCGGCTCATTGTCTTTTTACTTATGGGAAGCTACCGATAAAAATTTCGGTCAGTTGCTAAAAACACTTATTGATGTTGCGCTTAAACGCCAGCGCGAAAGAGACAATTTAGTAGTGAGCTACGGCGAAAATATATTTAACATGAGCGCCGGTTTATCAAAATCAGGTAAATCATAAATTTCAATGCTATGGCTGCCAAATATGTATCTGTTAACAACCAGCTGTTTTTAGAAGAAGACGCCAAAATAGGAGTCTCTGATCTTGCAATGCACCGTGGCTACGGGATCTTTGATTACTTAAAGGTTATTGATAACCGCCCCATATTTATTGAGGACCATTTCAACAGGTTTTACAACTCGGCTAAGGAAATGCACCTTGATGTGGTGATGGACAGGGCCCAGCTTAGAAAAGCGATTGAAGGGCTGGTGGAGAAAAACGGCATTGCGACATCCGGAATAAAACTTTTGCTTACCGGCGGTTATTCTGAAGATGGTTACCGGATGGGCAAACCGAACCTGGTCATATTGCAGTACCCGTTAAATATGCAGGATGAAAATAAGTTAGATACCGGTATGAACCTGGTAACTTATGACCATCAAAGGCAACTCCCCTATATAAAAACCATTGATTACCTTATGGCGGTAAGATTGCACCCCTTTATGAAGGAAAAAAACGCTGATGATGTTTTATACCACAATACCGGGGTTATTACCGAATGCCCACGTGCCAATTTTTTTGTGGTATATGATAAAGAAATTATTACTCCTAAAAATAATATTTTAAGGGGCATAACCCGCAGCAAAGTTTTAAAATTTAAGATAAGCGGTTATACAATTACCGAAGAAGACTTTAGTATTGATGACCTTACCGGCATTAATGAAGCTTTTATAACCAGTACCACCCAATATGCCTACCCCGTTGCCGCAATTGACGGAAGAATGGTTGGCGATGGAAAAGCAGGGCCTGTTACCAGGCAGGTTAGGGAACTGTTGTTTAAATTGATTTACGCAGAGAAATAAATGATTGCAGTGCATCATAAATACCAAAATAATGAAGCCACTAATCCCCGTTAAACTTATAATTCCACTTGGCTTACTACTGTTGTCGGCAAGCTTTATATTAAAGCATTATTTTGTATTGCCGGATTTTGCCGACGGCTTTTTAAAAGGCGCAGGTATCGGTATAATTTTATTAGCGCTGATAAAACAGTGGTATGTTAAGCAATCAAATAGCTAAGAATGCTGACAACAAAGCTTTAATAATTATTTTCAACTATCCTGTTCATTATTCCAACGGTTATTTTCCTGATTAATATCTACGTCAAAGGCGTCTCCTAAAACCAATTGCTTTACAGGTTTTTTGGCC
>JAQBOS010000430.1 GCA_028287925.1 Mucilaginibacter sp.
CTTGTAACGATTCGTTTCCGCAGTGCGCACAGAGAGAACCCTGCGGAAACGAAAATTGGATCTTTCAACAACTACAACTTTTACAAATCCAATCCAACTTAATCAACTATTTTTCTTAACACAAAAAGTCTTAATTTCAGTTTTTAAACTGTAAAGACATTAAATGAATCCATCCATCAAAAGGGTCCGCTATAACCCACGCCGAAAAGCAGGAAATATTGGTGACAGCCCCGGTGCAATTGTTATACCAGAGGGCGCAGTAAAACCCCATATCTCCGTATTTTCATATAACGCAAAAGAACTGGTTACCAGTGAGGGTAAAGATATTAAGGTTGTGCTTGATCAGTTCAAAAAATGCCAGGACCATACGCATTGGATCCAGGTTAAGGGGCTTGGAGACGCAAAGCTGATTGAAGAGATCGGCTCAATTTTAACCATTAACCCCCTGGTACTGGAAGACATTACCAATATTCACCAGCGCCCAAAGTTTGATGAATATGACGATTATGTATTTGCAGTAAGCCGCATGATAAGTTTTAGTAAAGATTATGAGCTTACCAATAACCAGTTTTCGGCGCTGGTAAAGGATAACATTATCATCACCTTTGAAGAAACGCATGAAGAAAATTTCGAGGCCGTAAAGAACCGCCTTGCAGGTGGTAAGGGCGCCATCCGCACAGCCGGGGCAGGTTATATGTGCTATGCCTTAACTGATACTATTCTCGACCGTTATTTTGCACTACTGGCGCAACTGGGCGATTCATTAGACGAGGTTGAAGACCGGCTTTATGCCAACACCGATAAAACTGTAATGTACCAAACCCAACAGCTTAAAAGAACGCTGATTGTTTTGCGGCGCTCCTGCTGGCCTGAACGCGACAAGATCAATGACATGCTGCGCACAGAAAGCCCCCTGATAAGCCCGGAAGTAAAAATGTTTTTAAAGGATGCCTACGACCATTGCATCCAGATAATGGACCTGATTGAGAGCTACAAGGAGATCACCTCCAGCATTATGGATATTTATCTCTCTATGGTAAGCAACCGCATGAACGAGATCATGAAGGTGCTCACCATTATCTCTGTAATATTTATCCCCTTAACCTTTGTTGCAGGCGTTTACGGTATGAATTTTTCGAGGGTCGACCCGGTAACCAACAAAGTACTTCCCGGCAACATGCCTGAGCTTTACAGCCCGCATGGTTATGTTTATGCCCTGGGCGGAATGATCCTCATCGGTATTGTGCAGGTAATTATATTCTGGAAAAAAGGCTGGTTTAGTAAGCTGTGAAGATGATGTGCGGATTTTTGATGTGCGAATGTGCGGATGAATTAAATAGCGGCACATTTACACATCATTTTTTCATTCGCACATCTGCATATCCGCACATTTGCACATTAATCTTTCTGTCCCAGCGAAAACCAATTCCCTGAGTCGTCTTTAAATAATGCCTCAAAGCCATAAAACTCCTGGGTTGGCTTTTTGGTAAATTCAACACCTTTTGCGTTTAGTTCCTCGTAGGTTACCAGCAGGTTGTCGCATTCAAATACGCCAAAACCAAAAGTGCCCTTGCTTACCAGGTTCCGCATTTGCTGTGCCGTTTCCTTAGTGAACATCATCCCCTCATCAATTGACATCAGGGAGATCTCCAGGTCAGGCTGCTGTGGAGGGCAAACCGTAAGCCATCGCATTCCCGGCCCCATAGGTGCGTCGGTATGTACATTAAAGCCGAGCTTATTAACATAGAAATCAAAAGCGCTGTCCTGGTTCAGAACAAATACGCTAACGTGGTTCATTTTTGTGATCATTTTTAGAATTTTTTTGTTACCCCAAAAATGAGCACTTATTTATCCCCTCGCTTCTCCAAAATTGCTATTGTAGTGGGTAGTTATCTAATCGCTTTTCCCTAATCTCTAATCAACTAACCTCTAATTAACTAACAATAACCCAACCCTTCTTCTCCGCAAAACAATTCGGGATAAATTTTAACGGCGCATTGGCAATCTCTGCCTGCCGCTGCTGTTGTATTACCTGGTAGGCGGCAGGTGTTTGCCCTGTCATTCGTTTAAACAATCCGGTAAATGAGGTCACACTTTCAAAGCCAACAGCATAACAAACATTGGCAGCAGTCATGTCGGTAGATAAAAGCTGTTTGGCCTTTTCAATCCGCACAAATGAAAGATTCCGGTGCGGCGTTTTGTTATAAACATAATGAATCACCCGGATAAAATGAAATTTGGTGAAAAAAGCTTCATCAGCATTGTTATCCAGGTCTATCCTATCGGCAAAATGAGTGTCGATGAATAGCTTGGCATAAACTATGCGGCGGTAGAGGTATATTTTGGGATAGAGATGCTCCATTTTAATTTCTAAATGTCATTAAACTATTTACGTTACCCTCGCGTTTGAAATATACAAATGTTATTTTGTAAATTAGCATTATGGAAACTGCGGTGATTAAAAAAAAAATTGATTTATTATCTGACGATCAGGTATTAAAGGTTGACGGTTATATCAATTCCCTGTTAGAGCAGCATAAAATCAGCAAGACCAATGTTGATGATAAGTTAACAACCAAGGCTACAGATCAAATCAAGCCCGGCTTTGGAGGAGGTAAAGGTATCTTCGGTTATATGGCTGATGATTTTGACGCCCCTCTTGAGGATTTTAAAGACTACATGTAATAATGAAGGTGTTATTACACGCATGCCTTAATATGGTTTGCGGAAGGATCAGATAAGCTGTCCTTAATAGCAACCGCTGAAATTGACAATAAAAATAATAGCAAATTTATAAGCATAGCTACTTTATGGGAAATTGTCATCAAATCGAGTAAAGAAAAACTTGAGCTGAAACAATCATTTACGGAGTTAAATTATTTTCTTTTGATTAATAATATCCAAATAATTAATCTGGAAATAAACCATCTTAATACGCTTTTGAAATTACCTCATTACCATGGTGATCCTTTTGATAGGCTACTTATCTCTCAGGCCATTTCTGAGGACCTGACGATCATTTCAACCGACAAACATTTCAAAAATTACCCGGTAAAAGTTATTTGGTAAACCGAACTAAATAATTCCTACGATACTTCTTATACAAACAAAACTGGTGTTCACCCCATTTAGTTACTGATTTGAACCGAATTTAAAAAAATTTCCCGGCCTTTTGTGCTTACACCTTCAGGTACAATGGTTGATACACTATATAGCTTATTGCCGATCACAAACATAAACAAATTATAATTTTTCTTTTTCGAATCTGTTCCCATTGAATGGTAACTGGTAAACCCTTTCCAGGTACTAATACTAAAATCCTCAAGATTAACATCAGGCAAACTTTGACTCATTCCTGTTTTTAGTTGTGCAGCAAATTCAGGGGTGGCTTTAATAGGCGCTAAGGCCACAGAATCAATCCCGGCTACCTGTACAAAATCAACTATGGTAAAAATATAAGCAATGCTGTCTTTATCTGATGCGATAAAGCTTCCCGGCACTAGCTCTTTAGGGTCTGTCGGAAATTTAACCGACACCCTGTTATCGCCCTTATGGGTAACCCAGCCATCCTGTGCATTAACTATACCTGCTGTAATTAACAGCATGATCACCAGGGTATATATTTTTCTCATGCCTTAAATCTAAACAGAAATTTATTAGTAATCAATCCCTAATCCACACACCCAAAATCCACACATTCGCACATCATTCCCACATTCTTATGTTAACCAAAAATCAATAATTCGTCAATTACTTGTATCTGTTTTAAAAATTCATTAAATAACCGTACCTTTGCGCAAAATTTAGAGGCGCATTTCAATGCAAAAAATAAGAAATATAGCGATCATCGCTCACGTTGACCACGGCAAGACTACCCTGGTTGATAAAATATTACACGCTTGTTCTATCTTTCGCGATAACGAACAGACAGGTGAATTGATATTGGACAACAATGACCTGGAGCGCGAGCGAGGTATTACCATCGTTTCAAAAAACGTTTCGGTAATGTACAAAGATGTTAAGATCAACATCATCGACACACCTGGTCACGCCGACTTTGGCGGCGAGGTTGAGCGCGTTTTAAAAATGGCTGATGGCGTTTTATTACTTTGCGATGCTTTTGAAGGCGCTATGCCTCAAACCCGTTTTGTAACACAAAAGGCTTTGGCTTTAGGCTTAAAACCTATTGTGGTTGTAAACAAGGTGGATAAAGAAAACTGCCGTCCTGAAGAAGTTTACGAACAAATTTTCGAATTGTTCTTCAACCTTGAAGCTACTGAAGATCAGCTGGATTTCCCGGTTATCTACGGTTCGTCAAAACAAGGCTGGATGAGCACTGACTGGAAACAACCTACAGATAATATTTTCCCTTTGATGGATGCTATTTTAGCAAACATTCCTCCTGCTCCTATTGCTGAAGGTACTTTACAAATGCAGATCACCTCTTTGGATTACTCTTCATTTGTGGGTCGTATCGCAATCGGTCGTGTTGCACGTGGCACTATAAAAGAAAACATGCCGGTATCGTTGGTAAAACGCGATGGCACTATTCAAAAATCAAGAATAAAAGAACTTTATACTTTTGAAGGCTTAGGTAAAGTTAAAGCTACTTCGGTTAGCTCTGGCGATATTTGTGCCGTAGTTGGTATTGATGGTTTTGACATTGGCGATACCATTGCCGATTTTGAAAAACCTGAACAACTGGAAGTTATCCATATTGACGAGCCTACCATGAACATGCTGTTCACCATTAACACCTCACCGTTTTTTGGTAAAGAAGGCAAGTTTGTAACCTCACGCCACCTGCGCGATCGTTTATACAAAGAAATGGAAAAAAACCTGGCGCTTAAGGTTGTTGAAACCGAGTCGCCTGATTCATACCTGGTTTATGGCCGTGGGATCCTCCATTTATCTGTATTGATCGAGACCATGCGCCGCGAAGGTTATGAGCTGCAGGTTGGTCAGCCGCAGGTTATTGTTAAAGAAATTGACGGTGTTAAATGCGAGCCTGTTGAAACTTTAATTGTTGACGTACCGGGTGAAGTTGCAGGTAAAGTTATTGAGTTGGTAACCCAGCGTAAAGGTGATTTATTGGTAATGGAGCCAAAAGGCGACTTACAGCACCTTGAGTTTGATATCCCTGCGCGTGGTATTATCGGTTTACGTAACAACGTATTAACTGCAACCGGTGGCGAGGCTATTATGGCACACCGCTTTAAATCATACGAGCCATGGAAAGGTACAATCCCCGGCCGTTTAAATGGCGTATTGGTATCAATGGATACAGGTAAAACAACTGCTTTTGCAATTGATAAATTACAGGACCGTGGTCGTTTCCACATCGATCCCGGAACTGATATCTACGAAGGACAGGTTTTAGGCGAGCACATCCGCGATAACGATTTGGTTATTAACCTTACCAAAGGCAAGCAATTAACCAACATGCGTGCATCAGGCAGCGATACCAACGTACGGATTGCACCTGCTATCAAGTTCTCATTAGAAGAATCGATGGAGTACATCCAGGCTGACGAATATATTGAGGTAACCCCCCAAAGTATCCGGATGCGTAAGATCTTTTTAAATGAAAATGAAAGAAGAATTAACGCTAAGAAGTTTGTAAATCAATAATTGAGTTGATTAAGTGAGTTGTTGATTGAGTTTTAATTATTACATTCCCTGGCTTTAATTAAAGCATATGATATTAAGAGGCTGTCCATTGTGGCAGCCTCTTTTTTTATGCATGTTTGATTTTCATTTCAACTTAAATCTTATGTTATGCTAAAAGGAATCATTAACAAAAAGGAAATCAAAAAATACCGTACTGAATTACAGCAGAAACTTGAACTTATTTCTGTGGAGAAGATACCAATAAAATATTCTTCAAAAGCAGTGATTAGTCCTTTAGAGGAAGACAGTTATTCTGAGGATTATAAAATGTGGTGGTATTTCGGTGGAGGTGAACACCATTTTTGGAATCCTTATGGAGAAGGGAGGCCTAGTGAAAATAAAGCAGTAACTGGGAGATGTCAAATAAATATGTCAATGGAAGGGTTGAACCGTAGAATCGGTGGCGCTTTTGCCAAAGATGAGGATGATGAATTGTATTTATTGCATAATGGAAGTATTGGAGGCGGTGTTACCGGTGTTAGTAAAAAGCCTTTTCTGAAATGGTATCCAGGATCTCTTATTGAAGTTGATTTCGAAGGTCAAATAGCTGAATATTTTATTATTGCAGAATTCAGATCAATCAATTTTTACGAACAGATACAATTTTTTGTAAATAAAGTCTATGAATTTAAGAAAACTTCTTCACAAACAATACAAGATACTATTGATCGTGGAGATGAAAATAACTGGCTAACTCATGGAGAATCTATATTAAGGAACCCTTATCACCTATCAGGAAAAACGATTCTAAGAGGAGCAAATCATGCAATAATAACAAATGAGTTAATTGAAATTTTAAAAGCAGCAGGACATGATGCAAGAAGAAACAAACTTATAGATACGTTTATCGTTGGAGCAGATAATAAATTATCTCACATCTTTGAAGTAAAAAGCAAATTGAATACACAATCACTTTACACCGCTATTGGCCAGCTAATGATTTATGGAATTAGCCATAACACTAATCTTATTATGGTAGTTGATGAAAATAGTCGTCCTTCTTTAATAAAAGATTTAGCCAAACTTAATATTACTTGCCTTACCTTTTCATGGATAAAAAAGAAACCTATATTTAAGAATTTGTCAGCACTTGATGGCATTCTTTGAAAAACGAATTTCCAAGTGGCACCATAGGTGTCTGATATCGGTAGAAAAACAATAACAAACCAGTAGCGTGCCTTAGGTACGCAACTATGCAAGCGATATTCAAGCCAATTTATTGTCAATATTTAACAATTCGATTCCTTTTTTACCTGGTCACCAAATCAACCAAAAACAATACCTTTGTGCCAAATATGCGTTTCCCCAGTATTCCAGGTTTTGATCAGCAGGCTTTTGAAAAGTATTTTAAGAATACCGGCTGGCTCATGATGGCGCGTGTTGGCGGACTGGCTATAAAAGTAATAATCACAAATTTTGCTTTATCAAACTACCTGGGCCCTGCACAATTTGGCATATTGAACTATCCCATGGCTATTGTTACCTTTTTTATGGCGATAGCCGCCCTTGGCCTTGATGGCTTTGTAACCCGCGAATTACTGCATGATCCCCAAAAAAAAGATGTAATATTAGGCACCTCCTTTTGGATGCGTTTAATAGCTGGTATTGCTACATTGCCGTTGGTATGGTTAGTTTATATTATTATAAATAACCATAAGCACCTCGACACTCCCTTTAGTTATGTTTTCATTGTTGCTTTTGTTTCCGTTATTCAATCGGTAAATATTATCGACAGCTTTTTTCAGTCGAGGGTACAAGGCAAGTATATCATGTATGTGCAGGTGGCTGGCAACATTGTATCGGCTTTAATTAAGCTGGTATTTATTATCCTAAAGTTTTCATTAATATGGTTTGTTTATTCTTTAGTATTTGATGCTGTGCTGATAGCTGCCGCCTATATACTTATCTACAGGCAAACAAACAACCATTT
>JAQBOS010000497.1 GCA_028287925.1 Mucilaginibacter sp.
AAGTATCAGGATCGACCCGCCGTATTGGTGCATTATTGCCTTGTCTTTTGTTCTTGGTGCTGTGCCGGTTTCATTGCTAAATTTAAACTCAGTGCTGTTACATCTATTTTACCTGGTACCATTTGTAAAGGGAGCAAATTGGTTTTTAGGTATTTTCTGGACGCTTTCAATTGAATTTCAGTTTTATTTGCTCTTAGGCATATTTTTCCCTTTTTTAATGCGGATTAAGGCTAACCTATCAATACTTATATTAATTGGCCTAAGCATAACTTGCATTTTAAGTCAGCTATACGCTCACGGTATTATTATTGAACAAATGCCTGATTTTGTGATAGGGTTTATAGCCTTTATGGCTTACGCTAAAAAAATCAGCCTAACCAAAGGTTTATTAGTGCTGTTTGCGTTTTCGGCTTATCTAATGATTTTTGTTTCCATTAAAACCGGCGCTATCCCATTATTAACAGCTCTTTTTATTTTATTGTATAAAAGTCAAAAGGAGATCCAGCCACTTTATTTTTTAGGTAAAATTTCATACTCCCTGTACCTGATACATTATCCTTTAAGTGTTTTTTTGGTTGGAAGTATTAGTTCATACATCACCAATAAATCATTATTGTTTTTGGTATGCTTACTTCTAAGTATTCTATCTGCTTACATTTTTTATTTACTGGTAGAAAAATATGCTTTAAAACTCTCAAAAGTAATAAGGTTATCCAGGAGACCAGGTTTACCGTTTGAATCTCATCTCAAAACTCCTTAAAAACAGGTATTGAAGGTTGTAAGCAGATTTAAATTTTAGCACCGGGTACTGTAACATTTCTACATTATAGTTATCAAATAAAATTAACTAACAAGATAGTTTATATAGTCCTGATGTAAAAACAATTTAATACATTTATCAATAAATCAAATTCACAATATGCAGTTAAAAAAAAACGTTTTTTGTGCACTCGCAGCAGTATCCCTTTTTGGCTTACAGGCTAAAGCGCAAAAAGTAGAATTTACAGAATACGATCTGCCTAACGGCTTGCATGTAGTTCTGCACAATGATAGTAAAGCGCCCGTAGTGGCTGTTACTGTTATGTATCATGTCGGATCAAAAAATGAGTCAGTGGGCCGTACAGGCTTCGCGCACTTTTTTGAACACCTGTTATTTGAAGGCAGCGAAAACATCAAGCGCGGCGAATTCATGAAGGTAGTATCGGCCAATGGTGGTCAAAATAATGCCAACACCACGCAGGACAGAACCTTTTATTACGAGGTATTCCCATCAAACCAATTGGAAACTGGCATGTGGTTGGAAAGTGAGCGCATGATGCACCCGGTGATAAATGAAGTTGGCGTAAAAATCCAAAATGAGGTAGTAAAGGAAGAAAAACGCCAAAGCCTTGATAACCGCCCTTACGGCAATTTAATTACTTATATAAGTGAGGGCCTGTTCCCTACCCACCCATATCACAATGGGGTAATTGGCTCAATGAAGGATCTGGATGCGGCAAAGCTGGATGAATTTAAAGAGTTTTTTAAAAAATACTATATACCTAACAATGCGGTATTAACCATTGCCGGTGATATTGATATTGCGAAAACCAAACAGTTGGTTGAAGCTTATTTTGGCCCAATACCACGTGGCGCTGATATTGTTTACAAAAAAGTTGAAGAAGCCCCAATAACCAAACAAGTTACTGATACCGCTTATGATGCCAATATCCAGATCCCTTTTATGATCGAAGCTTACCGCGTGCCTGGTCGTGATAGTCATGATTCAAAAGTAATGCAGATGATCTCGTCTGTACTTTCAGGCGGTGCAAGCTCAAGGTTGTACAAAAAAATGGTGGATGAGAAAAAGAATGCCTTGCAGGTAGTTGCATTTAACTATGCGCTTGAAGATTACGGCATGTATATTCTTGGCGCCCTGCCAAACGGCGGGGCCGACCCGGCAAGCCTACTGCCAGACATGGATGAGGAAATTAAAAAGCTGCAAACCGACCTGATAAGTCCCGAAGAATATCAGAAATTACAAAACCAGTTTGAAAACAACTTTGTGAGTGCCAATACGCAAATGAGAGGCCTTGCCGAAAACCTGAGCAACGGGTACACTTTTTACCATAAAGATACCGGCCACGTTAATGAGGAATTAAAAGAAATAAGGTCGATATCCAGGGAAGAGATCAGGGATGCTGCAAAGAAATACCTTAACCCTAACCAGCGCCTGGTATTGTATTATTTGCCCGGAAAAGGTAAAGCTCAATAATTAATTTATAGCACGAAAAAGATCATGAAGAAATATATAATGATAGCTGCCGGAGCATTATTAATGCAATATGCGCAGGCACAAATAACAAATGACCGGACCAAACAACCTAAACCCGGCCCGGCACCCGTTTTAACTATTAAAGATCCGGTTAAATACATCTTGCCAAATGGCATTACGCTTTTGGTTGTTGAAAATCATAGCCTGCCAAAGGTATCAGCCAGTTATTTGATTGATGTTGGCCCGGTAACAGAAGGCAGCAAAGCAGGTGTAGTAAGTCTGATGGGCCAGATGCTGAACGAGGGCACCAAAACAATGCCTAAAGCAGTGTTTGATGAGTCGGTTGAAAAACTGGGCGCAGATGTGAGCTTAAGCTCTGCAGGCGGATCTGCATCTGCCTTAACCCGTTATTTTAAGGATGCATTTACCCTTATGGGCATCGCCTTAAAAGAACCTGCCTTTATGCAGGAATCTTTCGATAAATTAAAAAGCCAGACAATTACCGGCTTAAAATCAAATGCAAAAAGTGCAAAAGCAATTGCAGGCCGCGTTGATAACGCACTTGCTTATGGCAAAACACACCCTAACGGAGAATTTGAAACAGAAGAAGGAATCCAGGCGCTTACCCTACAGGATGTTAAAGATGCTTACAGCAAATACATAACGCCATCACGGGGATATTTAACTATTATTGGCGATATTAAGCCTGCTGATGCTAAAGCTTTGGCTACCCAAGTATTAGGCAACTGGAAAGGCGCTCCGCTCGCTTTACCTAAGCTTGCAGAAGTAGCCAATCCAACCAAAACAGAAATTGATGTGGTTGATGTGCCAAGCGCGGTACAATCAGAGATCAGTGTGATAAACCTGGTTGATCTCAAGAAAAACAACCCTGATTATTTCCCGGCTATCCTGGCCAGCTACATTTTAGGCGGCGGTGCCGAGAGCAGGTTGTTTATGAACCTGCGCGAAAAACATGCCTTTACTTATGGCGCATACTCATCATTAGGTAGCGGCAGATTCCAGGAAACTTTTGATGCATCGGCCTCAGTAAGAAACGCAAAGGTTGACAGCGCGGTTACTGAAATGTTAAATGAGATAAAACGCATCCGCACTTCAAAGGTGACTGATGAAGAACTAAGCACAGCCAAGGCTTTATACAATGGCTCATTTGCACTGGGCTTGGAAGACCCGGCACGCATGGCAACATTTGCCAGCAATATCCTCATCAACGATTTACCTGCTGATTTTTACAAAACCTATTTACAAAAAGTAAATGCTGTAACTGCCGATGATATTTTACGCGTGGCTCAAAAGTATTTTAATTATGATAATACCCGCATAGTAGTAGTTGGGGGAGCTGCCCAGATGCTTGACGGTCTTAAGAAAAGCAGCTATCCTGTTAAATTGTATGATAAATATGCTAACCCGGTAACTGAAGGTGCGCAAACTGCTGCCGTGCCCGATGTAAAAGCTGCCGATGTAATTAAAGGTTACATTGATGCCATAGGCGGAAGTGCGGAGTTGAAAAAAGTAACATCATACACTATCACTTTAGATATGGCTATGCAGGGCATGAAGCTGAATGTTTTACAAAAAAAAATGGCCCCCAATAAAGAAACCATGTCTGTTACCATGGGCGGCAATACAGTTATGAAGGAAGCATTTGATGGCGACAAAGGTTACCAGCAACAAATGGGCAATAAAAAAGATATGGCTGCCGATGAAATAGCACAAAAGAAAGTGTTTACTTCGCTAACTGAGCAGCTTGATTATTTAAGCAACCCAGCATTTAAACTGACTGTGAAGGGCATCCAGAAAATAAACGGAGCTGATGCGTACCAGGTTAGCGTTACCGACCCAACCGGCAAAACAACAACCGAATATTATGATGTTAAAAGCAAGCTGCTGGTGAAAAACGAAAGTACTACGGTAACTAATAATGTAAGCGTAAACGCCACAGTTGATTTTGCCGATTATCGCAAGGTTGGTAATGTAATGTTTCCTTATAAACAAACCATTACCCAGTCTGCAGGTGGCCAGGATCAAACTTTTGAGATGACCGTTACAGATGTAAAAGTAAATACAGGCGTAACTGCTGACGATTTTAAATAAAATATTCATCGCAGGGTCGCCTGCGAAAACCTAAAGAGCTTGCCGCTGGCAGGCTCTTTTTTTATGAAATAAATACTAACTTAGTGGAACTGCAACCGCAAAAATCATCACAAAATGAAAGAAATAAAAAGAAGGAACTTCCTGAAACTTTCAGGCCTTTCGCTGCTCCCCGCTCTGTTGCCACCCCTTGCTTTAAATGCGCATTCAGCTACAGTAAAAAATGATGTCCCCGCAAATCCCATAATTTCGTTTACTGACGATGGCGTGCACTACGCCCCTGCTGATTACGTGGCAAAGCTGCAGGAGATCAACCAAAAAGACCCTCTTAAAGCTGACGTATACGGACAAGGCGGAGCGCTTGCAAGGCTTACCAAACGATTTGCAGAAATTACCGGCAAAGAGGCCGCCACTTATATGCCTACCGGCACCATGGCCAATCAACTGGCCATATCGGTACTGAGCGGTGAAAACACCAAGATCTTTGTACAGGACACAAGCCATATTTACCGTGACGAAGCTGATGCAGCACAATCTGTTTTCAATAAAAGACTGATGCCATTGGCCCCGGGCGCAGCCTATTTCACGCTGGAAGATCTTAAGGCAGGCATCAATTATGTTAATGAGGGCGAAGTTTTTAAAAGTGGCATTGGCACGGTAGCTATTGAAAACCCGGTACGGCGTTGCGACGGCCAGCAAGTGCCGATAGAAGAGATCAGGAAGATCTCGGCCTTTTGCCGCAGCAATGGCTATAAGCTTCACATGGATGGTGCCCGGATTTATTTGGCCGCTGCAGTTAGCGGGGTCTCCATTGCCGAATACGCTTCAAATTTCGATACGGTTTATATCTCCCTCTATAAATACCTGGGTGCGGATGGAGGCGCAATACTTTGCGGTGATAAAGTGGTGATAGATAAAATGGAACATTTAATTAAGATCCACGGCGGCACTGTTTACAGTAACTGGAGCAAGGCTGCAATGGCCTTGTATCACCTTGACGGATTGGAAGATCGACTTAAGAAAACAGTCGCCCAGGCAACTGGTCTTTTTGAAAAGCTGAACAAATTGCCCGGTATCAGCATTAACCCTATAAAAGGAGGCTCAAACATTTTCGATTTCAAATTAACAGCAGCTACCGACGTTAAAAAATTCAGGCAGGCACTGTATGAAAAACACAAAGTAATAATAAGAAATGCTAACCACGATGGTATTATCAAGCTGCAAATAAATGAAACGCTGCTTAGGGCGGATAATCAATCGTTAGTAGCAGCTTTTACCGATGCGCTTGCTGCAGCAAAAGTATAAAGAGGCTATATCAAAAGACTTAAATCTAAAAAACACTCAAAATAATATTTGGTCTCTGTGATCTCCGTGTCTTCTTTGTGATCACTGCGGTAAAAATCAACCGCAAAGTACGCTAAGAAGACACAGAGTAGCACAGAGTTTTTATTATCCAAAATCTCTTGTTGTTCGGCACCATAAAATTTCACTTTTGATACAACCTTACTTTAGCCACAGCGCATATAAATACCCATCGGCGCTGCCAAAATAAATCATACCCCGGTTGATAACCGGCGATGAAACTATTGGCCCCAGTGTACAAAATTGATCCATAATTTTTACCGACGTGGCATAAAGCTCATTATCTTGTCCTGTTGAACTGTAGCCATAATCAAGCGTATCCCTTTTTAATATTTTACCGGCATTCTCATTTCTTCCGTTTGTAGTGAAATACCCGGTTAGTTTGCCCGATTTAAGGTTAACGGCTGAAAGCTTCCCCGTAAAATCACCAAAGTAGACTGTGTTTCCGGCTATTGCAGGTGAGGAATAGAGGTAACCATTGCCTTTGTAGCTAAACTTCTGTTTCCCCGTTTTGGCATCAAGGGCAGCAAAAATATAAGTATCAGATGTGGTGGTATAAACCACACCGCCTTGTATGGCCGGTGTTGTCAGGATCCACGAGCCATTGGCGCTGTATTTCCAAACCATTTTACCATTGTTTGCATTAAGCGCATACAAGTAGCTATCCCTTGCGCCAAAATAAACCATACCATTACTACAGGCTGCTGAACCCTGGATGCCTTCCAGTAAATGCACAACAGGTTGATCGCCGGTTTTAAACTTCCAAAGCTGCCTGCCGGTGTTTGCATCAACCGCATAAAAATAGGTATCCCAGCTGCCAAAATACAGCTTACCATTATACAAGGTTGGTGTAGCATGGATAAGCCCCTTTGTTTTAAAGGTCCATTTTAGTTTGCCTTTTGCAACATCCAAAGCATACATGTTACCGTCGCTGCTGCCAAAATATACAGTTGTGTTATTGTTATTAAATACCGGAGATGAGAGAAAAAAATCATACAGGTCATTCATATACTGATCATGCGGTTTCATTGTCCATAAGCTTTTAGCGCCAACAAGTTTCTCGCCCCCGGTTTTAAATTTCCATATTAAGGTTCCTGTTTTAGCATTCAGCGCATAATAATAACCATCAAAGCTGCCAAAACACACTGCGCTGCCATTTACTGCGGGTGAGGAGTGAACCGCTCCACCTGTCGTAAATTTCCAGATCTGCTTGCCTGTTTTTATATCAATGGTATACAGGTTATGGTCGGCGCTGCCAATGTAGACCATATTGTTTGAGATAGCCGGCGATGAAAATATTTTGCCCTGCGACTTGAATTTCCATTTTAAGCTTCCAATTGAGCTGTAACTTTCAGGATAAACACCGGTATGGGCTGAACCGCCATGAAAAACTGAGGTAGCTGAATTTGAATTGCTTTGGCCGAATGCAATATTCATCCAGCAAAAAATAAAAGCCAAAAG
>JAQBOS010000444.1 GCA_028287925.1 Mucilaginibacter sp.
AGTCTCCTCACCTGATCTGCCAGGGGCTTCATATTTTTCGCTCAGGGCCTTTTGTAAAGCCAGGTATTGCGGGCTTTTTGGTTGAATACTATCCAGGTATGCACGCATATCACCGACGTGAAAAACACGGAGCATGCCCAGGCTGTCGGGCCTTTTAGTCGCTAAAAAATAGCGCTGGTAAATAAGTTTGGGGCTAATTACCCCATATTCCATTGCATTAGAATAATTTATTAATGAATTGGCCGCAGTAAGCTCAATTTTGGCTATTTCGCGATAGGCGGAATCAATGCTTTTTGTGTTTTTTCTGCGTGCAAATTCATAGATCAATGTCCTTAATCTGTCCGCCTGGAATATTTTGGGATTAAGTCCATGCTCATCGGCTTTAAAACAATAACTTGCTATAGTCAGCAAATCGCCATTAAATAAATGAGCCATTACCAGTTGCGGTGTGTAATGATTTTTTATATAGTAATCAGTAATAAAATCAGCATGTTTTAAATTTGACCGCTCACGGACCAGCTCGCTTTTGAAAACCTTTGCAAAAGCTTCAGGCGTATAATCCTGGTAAATTTTGTTGTGGGTTTTTTTAAAGAAAAAGGTGGCAGTTTCGTTACGCTTCTTTTTACAGCTTTGAAAAGTGATAATGAAGGCAGAAAGGATTAAAAGGGGAACGGCAATTTTTTTTACCGGGGCAAATTTGATCATACTTATTAATGGTCTCAAAGATAAGGCTTTGTTAGCAATTCGGGGGAACAACTTGATATTAGATTTTTGTTAATTTTGAAATGCACAAAAAGCAACCCTTTATTACCTGGGTCCTGATTTTTATAACCAATAGCATGCCAATGAAAAGATATTTCCTGATTATTTTAATTTTATTTGTTACCAGCTATCTGAAGGCTCAAAAATTTAACCCTGTAAATGAAAATGCAACGGCACAAGTAAAGAAAACCCTTAAGTTTTTGTATGAAATAAAGGGCAAAAGTATTTTATCAGGACAGCAAAACTATAACAGCGGCATGAACGTGTTTTCAGACAGCGCTAAAAATATTACCGGGAAGTATCCCGCTGTTTGGGGGAGTGATTTTATTAATTGGGGAGATAAGGACCTGGGGCCGCAAATAGTAGAGGAAGCCATCAAGAAATCGAAAGAAGGGTATCTGATTACCCTGATGTGGCATGAAGGAAAACCTACGGATAATCCTCCATATGACTTTGAAAAAAATGTAAAAGGTAAAATGACTGATGCTGAGTGGAACGAACTGGTTACACCCGGTTCTGATTTGAATAAAAAATGGCTTGCTCAGATAGATGTAATAGCAGGATATTTAAAACAGCTTAGGGACACAGGGGTAACCGTTTTATGGCGGCCATACCACGAGATGAATGGCGTTTGGTTTTGGTGGGGAAACAGAAAAGGCGAAAATGGCATCAGTAAATTATGGAAAATGATGTATGACAGGTACACCAATTATTTTCACTTAAACAACCTGTTATGGGTATGGGGAGCAAACGGACTACGGGATATTCCTTATGATGAGGCTTACGATTATAAAGATTACTATCCTGGCGCTAACTACGTTGATATTTTAGGGGCTGATATATACCACTTTGATTATGAGCAAAAAGATTATAATGAATTGCTTAAATTGGCCAACGGAAAACCTATAGCGCTTACCGAAACAGGCGAGCTGCCCAAAGCAGAGATCTTAAAAGTACAACCCCAATGGACCTGGTTTATGGTTTGGACAAGCTGGCTATGGACAGATAATACGCATGATCGGGTCAGGGAGATTTACAATCTGCCCCAAACCCTGAGTCATGATGAGGTTAAAGATAAAATGGATCGGTTAAAATAATATTTATGAGTAATAAACCTGAAGTTTGGCTCCGTGGGCCATTAGATAATGTACCTGGCCTGTTACAGCCTGTTGCTCATGCTTTATTACAGGCGCGCGAAGAGGTCACTGAATTGATGACAGACTTTCCGGAAGCGCTATTATGGGAAATGCCGGCAGGCCTTGCTTCCCCGGGCTTTCACCTGCAGCATCTTGCGGGGGTGCTTAACAGGCTTTTTACTTACGCTAATGGCGAACAGCTTGATAAACAACAATTGGATGCGTTGGCGGCAGAAGGTAAGCCACCGAAAAAAAAATATAGTGTAGGCACTTTAGTCGAAATATTTAATAAACAAGTTGATGATTGCATCGCTCAGCTAAAAAACGTTAATGAATTAACCTTAACAGAAAGCAGGGGAGTGGGCAGATCAAAATTGCCATCAACCGTTATTGGTTTATATGTGCACGGGGCTGAACATACTATGCGGCATACCGGGCAGCTTTTGGTTACAGTAAAAATATTTTGGTCGATAAGTATGCTAATGTAGATTAGGGGCTTATAACCTAAGGCTTTTCACCGCCCGAGTCATGAAAAATAACCCGGTTTGAAAAATTTCTGCGAAATTTTCAAATCGGTGCTTAATGCCAGCATCCTGCGCTCTCCGTCATATAGCGCCTAAAAATCAGATTATTTTAGTAACTGTGTGGCAGATCCATTTTGAGCCATAACCGGTTGTAAGGTCATTGAATATTGTGACTTTTGTAAAAGTGCCTTTAACTTTAGCTTATGCCCAAACCTTTTGAATAGGTACGTCAATAGTAATAGAATCATAAATTTGATTTTAAGTTGTTTTTTGAATATTAATCAATGTTTATTAAAAGTTAATTCTTATCTGTTAAATAGTATTTTTATAGCATAATAAAGTGCAGCAAGGGTATGGCAAGGTATAGGTGTAATGATTTTAATTACAATAACTTATACGTCTTTCTTTATAAATAAGATGTGTTATTAATTTAATTTGTTCAACTTATTAAAATGGGAAAAGAAAACGTAAGCGATCTTATGAAATTTATGCTTCCGTACCCTGATGGTGTCAAAGCCGCAGCTTTATGGTTAAGAGAATTTGTATGGGACCTGTACCCCGAAACCAATGAGCTTATTTATGATAATTATAATGCGGTAGCTTTTGGCTGGTCGCCAACGGATAAGGCTGGCGATGTGTTTTGTAGTATAGCCGTGTTTAACGACCATGTGAATTTTGGCTTTAATCGCGGAACCGATTTTCCCGATCCTCAAAAAATATTACAGGGTAACGGTACACGATACCGGTATATAAAAATAAAAGAAAGGGATGATCTTCCGGAGGCTTATATAAAACAGTTATTGGAATATGCTTATGAAAATTCTACATCAAGATTAAAGCCCACCAAAAAGATAATAAAAGGCGAAACCATAGTTAAATCCATATCTCCGGTTAAAAGAAGACCTTTGTAGAGATTAGAGGTTGGAGATTTGTTAAAATGCGGAAATCAGAATGCCAATTGCGGAATTTTTTCTTTCGGACTTTACTTACTTTCCCGACTTTCGGACTCCAACTAATGATTCACTTTAAGAGTAGCTTTATCTATTGCTGCCTGTTTTTTTGTGTCGACATATTCAT
>JAQBOS010000448.1 GCA_028287925.1 Mucilaginibacter sp.
TTGAATATGAAATACCTGTAGCCGACGGCACTGAGCTGCTGAACGGTTTTGCGGTTTCGGAAATTGAAAAAATAAGATATCGTCTTTATTTCGGCAATAAATTATGGGAAGTAGATGATTTTTTGGGTGATAATTCAGGGCTTTTAATAGCAGAAATAGAATTGCAGCATGAAAATGAAGCATTTGACCATCCTGATTGGATAACTTCAGAAGTAAGCCTTGATGTAAAATACTATAACTCAAACCTTTCCAAAAACCCCTATAAAAATTGGGATAAATAGCTTATTTTTCCTCACATTGCGGCAGTAATAAAAGTTTATCTGTTATAGTTTCATCAACAACAGTTTTAACGTATTTATTTCCTTTTGGGCAAATTGCAGGTATAAGATAGGTTTTGTTTCCCTTGGCGTCCTTTATATAAGCTTCACCATTACCGTCTTTTATCCAGTCATGGATCAGCGTTCGTTCGGTTATACCGTTTACATTTATCCGCTCATTAACCCATTCAAAATAATCAATTGCTAAATAAGGGTTATCGTTGCTTTCCTCGTCTTTTTTAATACAAATTATTCTTACGGCCATTTTAGTAACGTTTAGTTAATTAGGTGCCGTAAAATTAAATCAAAGGGCCAAACAGGTATTCAGTATTTTCACCTGTTTTAATGCGTAAAACTACGCATTGTATACATCAGAAAACGTCAATTTTAATTTCATTGAAATAAATTATCCCCGAAGGCAACCTTTTCTATCCTGCATCCGTGATACTGTAAAACAACATTTAATTAACTATTTATTTTATGAAAAGGAAATTCATCTATTTATCGCTGATAGTTTTAGCCGGTTTATCGTTTATTTACAGTTGCTCGTCAAACAAAGCAAAGGTAAACCCAACTCCCTCCACCCCTGCTGCTACAGTGGCTATACAAAATTTTGCATTTGTGCCGTCAACCGTAAACATTAAGGTTGGGAATTCTGTAACCTGGACAAACATGGATACCGCTCCCCATACAGCAACCGACCTGGCAAATGCATTTGATAGCGGCAGCCTTTCAACCGGTAAAACCTTTAATTTCACATTTAATACTGCAGGCACCTATACCTATCACTGCCTTATTCATTCAATGATGAATACTGCAACTGTGGTTGTAGCTAACTAATTGAAGATTGTTGTTTAGTGTGAAATAATAATTGGGGACTCTGCGGCTTTGCTGCAGGTCCCTTTTTTATTTTCCTCCTTGTTTATTGTATTATAAAGCCTATTGTTTCACCTTCCGCATCAAATCATCCCTTAAATTTACTGATACCGGCACTTTAGCACCACCGATCAAAACCTGGTTCCGTTCAATCTTTTCTATTTTGGCAACAGCAACAATGTATGATTTATGAACCTTTTGGAATGCATCCTGCGGCAGCTTGCCCAGTAGTTCGGTTAAAGTCATGCGGGTCAAGGTGCGTTTTTCGCCTTCGTAAATGCTCAGGTAGTTATCCCCGGCTTCAATATATGTTATTTTTGACGGGTCAATTTTTACCAGGTTATAGCCATCTTTAACAAACAGGCTATTGTTTACCTGCTTGTTTTCAGCAATTATTCTTTCGTTAACCAAAGTACAGGCCTGCAGCAAGCGGCTTAAGCTTATGGGTTTAAGCAGGTAATCGGTAGCTGCCAGATCAAAGCCCTTAACCGCATATTCCGGGTAAGCTGTAGTAAATACAACGTGGATGCGCCCCGGAAGCAAAGCCGCAAATTCAATACCTGTTAAATCGGGCATCCTGATATCTAAAAACACAAGCTCAACCTGGTTTTGCTGCAAAAAAGCCAATGCATCCGTGGTACTTGTAAATGTTGCCTTCAGCTCTAAAAATGGAATTTTTTCAGCGTGAGTTTTAAGCACATCCAGCGCAATCGGTTCGTCATCTATAGCTATGGCGCTTATCATTTTTCTTCCGTCAGCTGTTTTATTTTTGCTACCAAATCACCAGGCTCAATATTCCTTGCTATCACTTTTCCTTTTGTATCTATAAGCACATTTTGCGGGATGCCCCTGATCCCATACCGCACTGCCACCACATTGTCATTGTGCTTTAGGTCTGATAATTGCGTCCATACAAGGCCATCATCTTTGATAGCTTTTATCCACCCGGCACGGGTGTCCTGTCCGTCCAGCGATATGCCTAATATAGTAAAATTTTTATCTTTTAGGTGGTCAAATGCCTTCACTAATTTCGGATTTTCAGCACGGCATGGGCCACACCACGAGGCCCAGAAATCAATCAGCACGTACTTGCCGCGAAACGACGAGAGCTTAACCGGCTTGCTATTCACATCGTTTTGGCTAAAGTCGGGCGCTATTGCACCCACAACCACCTTGCTGTCTAGCAGCATCTTAAACATTTGTCCCGTTCTGTTATTTCGCAAACCCTGGTCTATCTTTTTAAATAAGGGTTTTATTTCGGCAGGATCCGGAAAAGTGCCGGCATAGTCAATAAGCGCAACGAGCGCTATATAGCTTTTTGGATTTTGCAGCACAAATTTCTTCAACACCGGCCGTCGTGCGGCTTTAAGACTATCGTAATAGGTTTCATAAGCTTTTCCGGCGGCCGGTGTGTGCAATTTTTGCATTTGGGCCGCCAGGTGGTAAAGTTTATGCTCAGCGTTTACACCGAGTAGTACATTCAATCTTGCATAATCCTGGTTCACAGGTGAGTTGGTAAAAACCGCTGTCGAAACGGAATCTTTTAACTTTAGCGCGATGTTGCCGGGTTGCATATAAAGTTTCAGTGCGTCAACCTCATCAACAGGAGTTTTAAGCAATTTTTTCAGGCCGATGCCATTATGATCCAATACCAGCGTAGCTAATAATATATTCTGTATGCTACCCTTAACCTGGAATTGCCGGTTAATAACCGCAGCCGAATCAATATATTTTTGCCCCTCGTACTGGTAAACCAGGTAAACTTTCGAAGCCATTGCCGATTGCCCCATAATGCCGGTTATTGTAAACCCCATTGGTGTTTGCGCCATTAATTTGCCACTGAATTGTGTGCAAAATGCTGCGATTATTAGTATTGTCTTTTTCATGCTGATATTGGTTTAGTTAGATTACAATTGAAAGTTTAACCCTGAATGTATTCCCGTTGTTTTCGATAGAAAGCTGATGCAGGCCCGGGTACAACATTTGAAGACGCTGCGTCACGTTTGAGATGCCCAGGCCTGAGCCTTTCTCTGCGTTAATGCCGGAGAAAACACTATTTTCAATAATCATGATAAGTTGATGCTTTTCAACGTAAATATTAAGGTTGATATTGCTGGGTTTATCCATGCTGATGCCATACTTCCATGCATTTTCTATGAACGGAATAAGCAGCATTGGAGCTATCTTGTACCCTATTTTAGGATATTCAATAACAGTTTTTATGTTGATATTTTCTTTTTGAGGAACCCGAAGCCGCTGGAGCGCAAGATAATTTTCAATAAATTTAAGCTCCATATCAAGGCTGATAAACTTCTCACGGATACCATCCATGTTATACCGCATCATGTCGCTCAGTAATTCAATGGCCCCGGCTGTTTGCGGCGCCTTTTCAATAAGCGCCATGCCGTATATGTTATTGAGGGTATTGAAAAAGAAATGCGGGTTAATTTGCGCCTTTAACAAGTGAAGCTCGCTCTCAGATCTTTGTTGATAGAATTTTGCCTGACGGTAACGCTCGTAAAAGAAATTAGATAATATGGCATAACCGGCTACATAAGCCATAATAAACAAAGCTTGTTCAGTAAACTGTGCCGCAATTGGATAAAAGGCGTAATGCCTGGTAAAAAGCAAACTGATAGCCCCTCCCGCAATGCCAAAGCAAATACTACTAAAAACAAACCAAACCAAGCCCTTCCTTTGAAAAACAAACAAAAAGTTTGCTTCCGCCAGCGCCGCTATCAACAGCACCCAAAGAACAACCGGCTGATTTATATTGTGATTGATAAAGCTATCGGCAAAGCTTACCGGCGAGCCGTCTTTATTAATAGTATAAGCCAGATCAAGCTTTACTTTATAGATATACTCAAGCCAGCTATAAATATTTATAACTAACCAAACCGTAACCGCATGTACCAGGAACCTTTTGATGAAGATGTAAGCCGATGATTTTGTATGTAACTCTTCCATTTTTTATTTGCTTACCCAAATGAAAGATGATTTTCTGGTCTGCTAAAATAAATGAGCTGAAAGTGCTGAACTTTGGGGTGAAATGAAAAAATTTGCCATGTTTGTTGTTGATTGTATTAATTATATATCAGTTCATTTCCTGAACCATGATTTAAGGGATCCTTTTCTATTATTTATTATCATAAAAATCCTTTAATCATAAAAATCCCGGTTCAGGCATTATTCGCATTTCTCCCCCGTTAATCTAAAAAACTTGAACCGCACAGGTATAATCGCCGAGCTGGTAAATCCCTTTATAGCAAACAGACCTATATATTTGGGCTTCATGTCGAATTCCTGTGTAACCACTTCTTTAAATGCCTCATTTTCCGTTACGCCGCTTGAATACAAAAACCTGAACTTATTGCCATGTTTTTCTATACGTAAAGCTGAGTTATGAAGATTTTTAGCCAGCAATAAATTAATACGCAGGCTATCGGGATAAAAAACAGCTTTATGTGCTATTTCTTCAGGCTTGCCAAAGCCATCTCCCAATGAAGTAATGGCCTGGATCAGAATTTCATCCGGCCTCTTCATCCCCCCGAAATAATCATTGTAAGCTATGGATAACCTGATGCTTTTGCTCTTAAAAGTGGTATCTTCCATCAGCAGGATCCCGGCTTGCTGCCATTCCTCTTTCGGAATAAAATTCTCCATGTGCACCTCGGCAGTAAAGCAATCTGAAGGAACGGCCCTTAACAGCAGGTTTTTAATCCCGGGCTTTGATGATGGATCAGGCCAGTTATCTCCTTTCAAGGTGAACAAGGTTAGCATGCCCGGCGTTTCGCCTCTTTTGTTCCAGTACGCAGGATCTTTTGCTTTTACAAACCAGCCATTATTAAGCAGAGCACTTTCATCTGTGTGCTTAAAGTTGTCGGTAAACTTATTGCTTTGGGGGCTCACCACAAGCTTAAAATATCCCAGCAATAAAATGATGATCACTATTCCTATAAAACCTGCAAGCAATCCTTTTGGCCATCTTTTGGATTGATCTTTCTTTGATGACTTATTAAACCTTTCCCTATATAAAAACCAGTAAGGATGGTGGCTTTCCTCATTTTTTCTTTGGATCTCATTCGTGTAAGGTGCCCTTAAAACATAACGGGCCAAAGTATCTAAAGTAGCAACTGATGGATTTTCTTTTTTACCGGCGGCAACATCAGTAATAAAAATGGAATAATTTTTTACACTCTTCCACCCTATTGAAAGGCCGGTTTGCTCCAGC
>JAQBOS010000460.1 GCA_028287925.1 Mucilaginibacter sp.
GGTGTCATCCATACCGATTTTGAAAAAGGCTTTATCCGCGCGGAGGTTATTAAGTATGAAGATTTTGTAAAATTCAATGGCTCGGAAGCGGTTATTAAAGAAAACGGCAAATTAGGCGTTGAAGGCAAAACATATATTGTGCAGGATGGTGATATTATGCATTTCAGGTTTAATGTGTAGATATGAGACGCTAGATTTGAGATGAGAGAATCGAAAGTTAAAAAGTAACATATAAAAAGCGTCCCGGGTCTCGTCCCGGGACGCTTTTTTTTCTATAAACCGACGCCTGCTATTGTGTCACACATAAGTTAGAACTAAATCAATGTGGTATCGTCTACAATGTGGATCACACTAAACGCACTAAGCATCAGACAACAGGCACAGGGTTTACAAAAGTTTACACTTTTCAAAATCAATACTATTTAACTTATTGACTATAAGATATTTATAAAAAATCATGGTTTACACTTAAATGCGATGCGCAAGTCATTAAACCTTGATTTTTTTTCTGTGGGCGGTCTTTGAAAATTGTCGTTTACACGAACCTCTGACGAAATACTAATAGTCAATCCACGGTTGAAACCACACTATTCCTTATTGAATTTCACCATCAGCCTTTAACTTCGCTGCCGCTTCAATCATCATTATACCGCTTAATTGTGTAGTAAGGTCAGTACTACCGGATGGAAGTACGTTCCAATCGGGGCTGATCATCATTGATGGCCTTCCAATACCTTTAACATAAAGCGTTTGGGCATTTTTTTGCAGGAAATTTGCATATTTAGTCTTATCAGCGGCATCCAGATCCGGCAATTCGGCTAGCAACGTCAAATACCTTACAGCAACGCCTTTAAACAAACCACCGTCGCCCTGCCCTTCACTTTTAAATATACCGTTCGCGGTTAAATTGGGATCTGCAATTGCGTTATTAGCTGTAAGAATAGCATCCTGCAGATAGGCGGGGTCTTTTGTAATATTATAAAGCTCAACTGCAGAGCCGATAAACAAACCCTGGTTATAAGTAAATACCCAATTATCCACCTGCCCATCCTGGTTCCGGTTAATTCCATCAAGTACTAAGCCCGACGTTGGATTGACCAATTTGGCTTTCATCCAATCGTAAAGGCTTTTGGCTAAAGCCAGGTCTTCAGGCTTATTTTGTAGTTTATAAAACCGCGCGGCCAGGATTGTCATATTGCCGGTTGAGGGGATATTTTTATAATATAACTGTGTCCTTTGCCATGCTATACCTCCTCCCGCAATACTATTTGAACCACCTTTTATTTCAGCATATAGAATCTGGGCAACATTCAGGTAATCTGCATCGCTGGTTATGTTATAATCCCTCAGGCTTGCATTGGCCAGCCAGCCCATATCGTCATAAAATTCGTTTGGATATGTGCCGCCGTTAGCTATTTTGATGCCATTTAACAACGTTTTCATCCGTTGGGTATAAACCCCGCTTTTTGTTCTTAAATAAGCATCGGTTAAAACATCCAGCATGTGCGCATTCGGCCAATAGTTGAAAGTGTTGTTGCCACTATTATTTTGAATAAAGTAATTCCCATCGGCAGATTTAAACGTACCATAAGTAAAGGTTTGCAGTGAATCGGCAAGTGATGCATAATTATAAACAAACGGTTTTACTGTAGTCGTATCGGTGTTTTTTGGAGGCGGTACCGAATCGTTCTTTTTTGAACAGGACAATAACGCCAACCCAATAAACAACGTTGATATGGTTAGGGTGTAATAATTAATACGTTTGAATTTCATAGTGTAGAATTAAAGATTAATGGGTTACATCTAATTAGATGTAACCCATTAAAGCCGTTTATTTTAATGTAATTGTATTGATATAATTAGATATGCCAGGGCTATAATTAACATTCACGTTGGCATTTTTATTATTGTAAGCCGGGTTAACTTTGAAACAGAAATTAAATTGTGAATTGTCTACCGGGTACATATAATAATATGACGCAGGCGTTGCAGCAGAAGGATCCTGGTTGTCGGAGTTTATACTTCCATACCATTCTACTGATTGATTTCCGGCTGAATCCATCACAGTAAATTTATACTTGTAACGACTATCCAGACCGTATGACTCTTTCGGAATGGTTATGGTGGTATTATCAATTTCCCACTGGCTGTTCCCTATATAAGGCAGTTCAAAGTAAACTTTATTATCCGGCGCGTTAAAGAATCCTACAGATACAATCTGCGTAATAGTAGCAGCAGCATTACTAAGGTCAATAGAAATCCGATAAACATTTTTACTACCCGTTACAGTTGTACTGCCACCTGCAACAACTGAAGAATTGTTTTGTATAGAATATACAGTAGGTGTTCCGCTGTTTTTATCAATTAAAGTGTAGTTGCCCGGCTGTAAAGAAGTGTAAAGTTCAAAAAGACCATCACCTGTTTTTTTGAAGGCAATTGCCTGTGTAATATCAGTACCCTTCTCCGTAGCCGTTCCTGTAAGATAAAGCGTATTAGGAAGTACAGCAAAGCCGGCGGGTCTGGTTATTTGAATTGTATGGGTTGTTGTACTAACTTTTGCATTGGTTGCCTTAGAAACAATAACAGCCCATTTTATTGTTCCCGTACTTAATGACGCGATGCCTGCCAGCGATGCAACGGTGTTCAAAACCTTTTGAGTTATTGTAGCCTGTGCCTGTACTCCTGAGCCATCAGAAAGCACCTTATAAACTGGTTTGCTAAAATCGCCATCCGCTTTATCAAAAGCAACCTCATATAATACCAGGTCCTGGGTTGTACTGGCGCTCCATTTAAACTGGATGCTTGGCCCGGTCGACGGCGCAAGGGTGAAGCTTGCAGCATTTTCAGGTGCGGCAAGTGTGGTTACCGGGGCAACGTCGGTATTAAGGGCCCGTGTATCCTTTTTACAGGAGGTAATTGCAATAATGGTTAACATAACCATAAAGCCTAATTTTATAAAAGTCTTCATTTTTTCTGTTTTATGGATTATGAATTAATAGCCGGCGTTTTGAGTCAGATTTTTATCAAGACTAAGGTCATTTGCGGGGATTGCCCATAAATAGTCCCTGCCAGGATTAAATTGCCTTTTCTGGGCCCTGATATAACCGTTATCCGTAGTTAGATCTCCTGAAAACCTGGCGCCATGCGCATAGCCATTCATCGTAACTTCAGCTATTTTCCATCTTCTGATATCATCTGCTCTTATACCTTCAAAAGCTAATTCCACTCTTCTTTCCCGTCTGATAATAGTGGCCATATCACCGCTGGCAGGATAATTTAACGCACCAGGATCAGTAAAGCCGGCCCTTGCCCGTAAAGCCCCGATGGTTTGGTTCCAAACGGTAGCATTCATTTGTCCAAGGCTATTTTTCGCTTCTGCATAATCAAGTAAAATTTCAGCATACCTAAATAGATGCAGGTTTAAGCCCGATACATAACTGGCCAAGGCATTGGGATCAAAATACTTACGCCAGTAGTAACCTGTTGGCGATGAGCTTTCCCTGTCTCCAACAAATTCGTCAGGACCATTG
>JAQBOS010000463.1 GCA_028287925.1 Mucilaginibacter sp.
TTAATGTACAAGAACCGCCCTGAAATTGAGGTTACAGAGCCGGAGCAGATTAATAAGAATTAAAGAATAGGTAAAAAGAGCTGGGTCATGCTTCAAATACTTACCCATGACAAGTTTCAACGCCGTCAGATTTACGAAGTTTTGAAAACTTCGTAAATCTTTATACACCTTTTCATTTCTCCTTCGGACTTCCCGGGAATTTATTTCTCAGCATGACACCCATTGCCTATTCGACATAGCCTGGCAAATTTATACGTCGGGGGAAATCACCATCATTTACAAATGCCTAACCTGGTAACTCCTAACCGTAAAGCTTACCACCGCAAAAAATATATTCAGCGTTAACACTATTATTATAAAGCCTGAATGTGAGTCATGCGCCATCCCGCCCAAATAATCTGCCACAGGCACTTTTTCAATAAAGCAGTAGGTAAGCATAAAAAATAGAATCTCATACAATTTCTTACCTCCGCTTAAAATACCTAAGCAAACTGCCAGCAGAACAATCAGTACAGCGCCATTAATAATGTTGATCATAGCGTAAAAGTCTAGCGCTATCAAATACCTAAGCAATACCGGTAATGTTAATACAACAGCCAGTACAATACCAGCCAGCAATTGTGCAGGCAACATGCGCTGTAATGGTTTATAGGATGAATAAGTAAAATAATGCAGCCGGTTTGTTTTCTCTTTAGTAGCCAGCTCTGACCAGCGGGTAACTTGCAGAAACAATAAGATGGGCAATAAATAAGCATGAACAATATTTAAGGGCGCAATCAGCATGCTTATCCAAAGTCCGCCGTTTATAAACCAAAACCATTTTGGCCCTTTGCGGATCAATAATAAAAGCTCTGTTTTAATAAATGGAAGGATGCTGTAATCCGCTGTTATAGGTGGTAATAATGCCGGGTTGATATTAGTGGGTGGGGCTTTCACTATCCCTGCATTGAACACAGCTACCTCGGAGTTTTTCTTTTTACTAACCCGCTGCCTGAAATCGAACCTGTGGAAAAAGAAGGACGAAAAATAAACAATACCCAGGGCGAAAAAGATCCATACAAAACGGCTTAACAGGAAAATGCCTGTCCACGTTATGCCATTCCATTCAAAAGTTTTGAACGCATGTTTGGCATTAAAAGTAAAACCCAGGTTAACCTCTTTAACATCTGTATGGTACTGCGAATTTACTTTATCCGTAATACTGTGAGTCATGATACGTACCCCAAATGGGTCGATAAAAACAGCAACCGTATTATTCCGCGCGGCGGTAACATTGGCCATTATTATTCCAAACAGAAAAACAAAAGTAATGTATTGCAAAATACTGCGCTTGCCCAAAAACACCTCGGCAATTACTGCCAAAGCAGAGATAAAGAACAATGCGGGCAATGCGAAAAGCAGGTAAGGGATTATAAAATCGGCTATAATAAATGGGGAGCCGCTTGTGCGTAAAAAAAACATGGCTATGCTAACCGCAAATGTGATTCCCGCTATGGTAAGCAGTACCAAAAAATTACTGAGCATTTTGCTGAGCAAATAACCAAAATTGGTAATTGGTGTGGTGGCAATGATCAAGCCAACTTCGGTGTCAATATCTTTTTTAATGCCGCTGTTTACCAGGAAAAAGCCATATAACGACAGCATGATGGTTGTCATCATTGCGGAAACATAACCTACCCATGCCGAATTATAGATGCCTTTATAACCTACCATGTTTAGCGTAGTGTATGATGCAGTTGGTGGCGGCACAAAAGAATAAGCCCCGTAAATTGTAATGGCAAGTGTTATTAAAAAGGAATAGCTGCGCGTACGCTGCTGGTAGTCGGCCTTTATGATGCTGTAAATGTATTTCACGGGCTTAGGCTTTGTGTTGTGTTAAAAACAAATAGGCATCTTCTAAAGTCGCGTTTACAGCAATAGAAGATGGTTCGGCGCTCTCGTTTTTAGTGATATACCGTACCCTCGTAAGCTCTTTTTGGCGGCTGGTATCAATAACCAGGTGTTTGGCTTTTAAAGCTGTAAGGTTATTACTGCTCAGCACGGTTTCAAACACTTTGCCATCAACTAATTTAACAATATCGGGCTGCATGCCTTTTTCAAGCAGGGTGCCGTTTTGCATAATAGCAACTTCATCGGCAATGGCTTCGATGTCTGATACAATATGCGATGAAAGTATAATGATGCAATCACCAGCCAGGTCAGAGATCAGCTGGCGGAACCTAACCCGCTCCTCAGGGTCAAGGCCTACGGTAGGTTCATCAAATATCAGCACCTTAGGATCATTAAGCAAAGCCTGGGCAATGCCTATGCGCTGCTTCATTCCGCCGGAGTAAGTGCCAATGGGGCGTTTTGCGTCCGCAGTTAAATTAACGCCATCCAGCAGCATATCAATCCGTTTACGTAAGCCTGCACCGCCTACACCTTTAAGTGCCGCAATGTATTCCAAAAATTCGTATGCATTTAAGTTAGGATAAACGCCGAAATCCTGAGGTAGATAACCAAGGATCTTACGGATCTTGTCGGGATTATTTACAATATCCTCACCATCTAAAAAAAGCGTGCCTGAGGTAGGCTTACTAATAGTGGCAATAATTTTCATCAGGGTTGATTTGCCGGCGCCGTTTGGGCCGAGCAAGCCTAAAATTCCTTTATCAATAGTGATAGAGTAATCGGATAATCCTGTTTTATGTTTGTTATATTGTTTGGTAAGGTTCTTAATTTCTAAGGCCATAAAGGTTTCGTATCCCTGTGAGATGCTGAATTTGGGGTAAGGTTACAGGGGGAGAAAAAAATAGATGCAAGAAGTCAAGAATCAAGATGCAAGATAAAAAGAGTTAAAAACCAGAAAAAGAAATGCAAAGCAGATTGCTTGACTCTTAACTTCTTGATTCTTGTCTCTCTCTTCCCCCTAGCCCCAATTAAAATCAACCTCCTTATTATTCAATTTCCACTTGGCCGGAAAAGGATTTGTCATCCAATCCAGGGGTTCGCCAACGGGCTGTGGTTTGGCAGCTTTGGCAAAGCATTCTTTAATAAAGCGTTTTTGCTCAGCTCCTAAGGCTTCGGGCTGTGCCGATATAAATAAAGGCGCGCTGCTTTCGGCAAGCAGCTGCATCCATTGTTTGTTCTTTTCCCAGGAGATATCGGTAGTTAAGCCAACGCAATCGCCGTCTACCGCATAAAAGGTATTATGCTGCGGCAATCTGAATCCCATCGTGTTCACTCCCATTTTACGGGTGCGGCTCCATTCTTTACCGCTGGTATCGTCACCAATGCGGTTAAGCTCAAATTGCCCTGCCGATAGGTGGCTCATGGTATTGCAGCCTATTACATAAATATGTTCGCCGGCTGCTTCGCGGATAGATGTATAGAGATGGTTAATTACCTCGGCAGTGGTTTTGCTTTTATCATAAAAGTTCCAGCCGGGGGCTGTAAAACTATCCTTCATCTCAAAGCCCCATCTGCCGCTTATGTCATTAGTAGTATAGTCATGCTTTACCATTTCAAAACCCCACTGTTTATATACGTCAAAGTACCCTTTGATCCGTTCGATATTTTCGGGGATAGTTGGATCAAGCAGCGGGGTTTTAATATTAATCCTTCCGTGAGTTTTTGGAAGCAGAAGGCTTGCCTTTTCATCATGCCTGGCGCATAATGGGCGGATCCACAAACCCGGACGCATACCCAGTTTTTTGATCTCGTCACCAAGTAGGTGCATATCTTTAAACTTATCGTTAGGCTTTGCGTAAGTTTCATTCCAACCTCCATCACCAGGCAATAAAGGCGAATACTCAGCCCACCCTGCATCAACTACTGAAAACGGACGGTTATTGGTATCCGTCACTAGTTCGGCCATTAACGCAGTAGTTTCCCTAATCAGCTTTGCTGTATTGTTTCCGTACGCATAATACCAGTCATTTATGCCATAAACTGGTTGTTTAGGCA